>DASXKV010000061.1 GCA_036496605.1 Gemmatimonadaceae bacterium
TCTACCCCTAGCCCCTAGCCCCTAGCCCCTAGCCCCTAGCCCCTAGCCCCTAGCACCCATCCCCTAGCCCCGGCTCTTCATGGCTACGAAGGTTTTCATGGAAGCGCTCTCGCCCACGATGGAAGAAGGGCGCTTGGTGAAATGGTTGAAGAACGAAGGCGACGCCGTGAAGAGCGGCGATGTCCTCGCCGAAGTGGAAACTGACAAAGCCGTCATGGAGCTCGTCGCCCGCGGCGACGGCGTCCTGCGAAAGCGATTGGTCGGTGAGGGTGAGTCCCGGCCCGTTGCCCAGCTCCTCGGCGTCATCGCTGCGCCTGATGAGAATATCGACGCCATTCTCGCCGAAGCCGGCGGAGCGGCGCCAGCCGCCGCTCCCGCAGCGCCGACAGGACAACATCCGGAGCAGGTCGTCGCGCAGACGCGTGAAGCGGCCGGCACGTCGTCCGTTCCGCGCGGGCCTAACGAGGCGCAGGGCGAGGCGTCCGCGCCACCGCAACAAAAGGTTGCCGCATCGGCACCGGCCGGCGCGAGTGCATCACGCGCGCCCGCTGCATCCCCTGCGCGACCGTCACAACCGCCGACCGGAAACGGCGGTGTGCGTTCGTCTCCTCTTGCGCGCCGTCTCGCAACTGAACAGGGATTGGATCTCGGGCAGCTCCGCGGTAGCGGTCCTGGGGGCCGCATCATCAAGCGCGATATCGAGGCGGCCGCTGCGGTGAGCGCCGGTGCGCCACCAGCGCCACGCGCTCCGCTTGCGCCATCGCGCGAGGGCGACTTTCAAGACCTGGCACTTACGCAAATTCGAAAGACGATCGCGCGTCGCCTGTCCGAGTCGATCGGGCCGATTCCGACGTTCTACCTCACGGCGGAGTACGATCTCGGCCGCATCGATGACATGCGCAAGGCGATGGCGTCACTCGGAGACGAATTCAAGGTCTCGGTAAACGACGTCTTGCTCAAAGCCGTCGCGACCGCGCTGACGCAGCACCCCGAGGTCAACGCGCACTGGCTCGGCGATCGCATTCGCATGTTCAATCGCGTTCACCTTGGCGTCGCCGTGGCGACGGACGACGGTCTCATCGTCCCAGTCGTCTTCGACGCCAACCAAAAGTCGATGCGTCAGATTTCCGCGGAGGTCAAGGAGCTCGCGAAGCTCGCACGCGACCGGCGGCTCAAGCCCGAGCAGTACACCGGATCGACGTTCTCGGTCTCGAATCTCGGGATGTACGGCATCGATCAGTTCACGGCGATCATCAATCCGCCAGAGACCGCCATACTCGCCGTGGGCCGTGCGGAAGACAAAGCGGTCGTCGTTGATGGTGAGATCGCGATCCGAAAGCGCCTACGCCTCACGATGAGCTGCGATCATCGTGCGGTCGATGGCGCCGTCGGCGCGCGCTTTCTCCAGACGCTCGGCAGGATGATCGAGAACCCGTTAATGCTTGTGGCGTAGAGGGCAGAGGGTACCCTCGACCCTTTACCCACCGCGGTTCTTCGGCGGCGGTTCGCGCGTCCAGATCACGATCGCGGCGCAGATCGGACGGCCCAAGGTAATGAGCTCGGGGGGAATCTCCGAGATTCCGACGTACACCTCGAGCGCTTCGATGTCGTCCGGCGTGAAATCGTCGAAGTTGCCGCTGTACGGCGTCTGGTGAACGTATAACTGCGGCATGCAGCGCCGCGCGCCAGCGCCGCGCGTCATCTGTACGACGGTGCCGGTGCGCGTCGGCACGATCTGCACTCCGGGCACACGACGCAGAATGTCAGTCGCGATGCGCAGATTCTGGTTCTCGAAGTCCTTTCGCTTGATGAAGGTGCCTCGGTTCGTCGAGCGATGCTCATCGAAAAGCGCGAGCCAGGTCGACGCCGTATCCTGCACCTTCACCTCCGCGAGCGATTGCACGGACGGCGTGAGCGGAAAAGTCGCGCGATGCGTCTTGCCCGGCTTGAGGACGGCGGAGAATGTTGCGGACTGGAATCCAAGCCGGCGGACGCCGAACGTGACCGCGCCGGCAGGTAAGCCCGACAGCTCGAATCGTCCCGAGTCATCCGTGACCGTCCGCAGCGTGGACACCGAGATGAGCCATATCTCGGCTTGCACCAGCGGAACGCCGCTCGTGTCCGTGACCGTCCCAATCAGCTTCGCTGTCGGAACGGAGGGTGCGCCCTGCGTCGTTGCCTGCGCGCGCGCGAGCATGGCACAATCGAACAGGAAGCTGACGCCGAGCGCCGAGATGCTGATCGCCCTGGTCCACGCTCGTGAGGACGGCATGAGCGCTACGCTAGTGCGCGGGATGATCTCGAGCAAGGCGCGCTCGTCACGAGCTCCAATAGTCCGCGGTGGACGTCGCGAATATGTTTCGGGGCCGCCGTCGGTTCGCCCGCGCGGCGACGACTTTCGAACTCTTTGAGGAACATTGGAACCATGGCCTCGTTCGACGTGATTTTTATCGGCGGCGGCCCCGCCGGCTATGTAGGTGCAATTCGGAGCGCCCAACTCGGTCTTTCGACGGCCGTCGTTGAGCGAGAAGGTTTGGGAGGTACCTGCGTCCTCTGGGGATGTATTCCAGCGAAGGCGCTGCTCGAGTCCTCGGCGATGGCCAACCGGCTGCAGCACGCCAAGGAGTTCGGCGTCACGGTCGGGGACATCAAGCTTGAATACGGTGTCGCGATGAAGCGTTCCCGCGCCGTGAGCCAACAGAACTCGAAAGGCGTCGAGTTCCTGTTCAAGAAGAACAAGATCACCTGGCTCAAGGGCGCCGCAAAGCTCGCCGGCAAGAATGCCATCACGCTGAAGACCGCCGATGGCAAGGAGGAGAAGCACGAGGCCAAGAAGGGCATCGTCATCGCGACGGGCTCTCGCGTGAAGGGCCTCCCCCAGATCGGACTGGAGCTCAACAAGACGACCGTGATCTCGTCTGACGAAGCGCTGATCCTCGAGAATGCTCCGAAGACAATGGCGATCGTCGGCTGCGGCGCCGTCGGTTGTGAGTTTGCCGACGTGTTCAACGCCTTCGGGACGCAGGTGACACTGATCGAGGTGCTGCCTGGCATACTGCCTCTCGAGGACGGGGACTGCAGCAAGGAGCTCGAGCGCTCATTCAAGAAGCGAAAGATCGACGTGCTCACCGGCGCCAGGATCGGCAACGTGAAAGTCGGGAAAAGCTCCGTCTCGATGACCGTTGAGGTCGGAGGCGAGAAGAAGAGTCTCGAGGTTGAGAAAGTACTTATCGCGGCCGGTCGGGCGCCGAACATCGAGGAGATCGGCCTCAAGGAGCAGGGCGTGCAGCTCACCGAGCGCGGCTTCGTCAAGATCGACGCCAAGATGGCCACGACCACGCCTGGTATTTATGCAATCGGTGATGTCGCCGGTCCGCCGATGCTGGCTCACAAGGGGCAACGCGAGGGCATTACCGTCGCCGAGATACTCGCCGGTAAGCACACCCATGGCGTGAACTACGGCAACATTCCGAATGCGACATACTGCCATCCCGAGGTCGCGTCGATCGGTCTCACGGAACAGCAGTGCAAGGACAAGAAGCTCGACTACAAAGTCGGCCGCTTCAATTTCTCGGCGAACGGCCGCGCGCGGACATCCGGTGAGACCGAGGGCTTCGTCAAGATCATTCGCGACGCGAAGTACGGCGAGATTCTCGGCGCCCATATCATCGGCGCGCACGCGACGGAGTTGATCCACGAGCTCGCGGTCGTGCGCGAGAACGAGTTCACGGTCGAGGAAGTCGATCTCGCGATTCACGCCCATCCAACCCTCGCCGAAGCGATCGCCGAAGCGGCGCTCGATTCGATGGGGATGATGATTCACGCCTAGTGCCTGAGCTTCTCGTCGTCGATCTTGGTCGGCTGCCCTACGCCGACGCACTCGCTTTGCAGCGCGAGGTCGCCCGTGCGCGCATCGCCGGCGAGATCGACGACGATGTGCTCTTGCTCGTCGAGCATCCGCCGGTCATCACACTCGGCCGCTCGTCGAAGAGTGCCAACATGCTCGCCACGCCCGAGTACCTCCAGCAGCGCGGCGTCGAACTGTTCGAGGTCGAGCGCGGCGGCGACGTCACGTTCCACGGACCGGGGCAGCTCGTCGGCTACCCGATCATCGACCTCAAGCGCCACCGCCGGGACCTCCATTGGTACCTGCGCCAGGTTGAGCAATTACTCATCGACGGCGTTGCTGCCTTCGGTTTGATCGCCGGTCGTAATCCTCCCTACACGGGTGTCTGGATCGAGAACCGGAAGATTGCGTCCATTGGCGTTCATGCCCGCGATTGGGTCACCTGGCACGGATTCGCCCTCAACGTCGCGACGGACCTCGCCTACTTCGATCTCATCGTCCCCTGTGGCATCCAGTCGGTGACGATGACGTCGGTAAACGCCGAGCTGCCTAACGATCCACCGAGCGTTGCCTCGGTCGCGAACGCAGTCGTCGCCGAGGCCGGCGTGACGTTCGGGTTGTCGCCCCGGCGTATGGCGCCTGACGACCTCACCGCCACTCTCCAGACGCCGACCACCATCGCGGCCGCGCGCGCCATTCGTTGAGCATGGCGGACGGGCCGCGAATTTACCGTCCGCGCGAGCCTGATGCGGTCGCCGAGGCCAACGAGCATTCGCTCGACGATCTCACATCGCAGCTCAATCCGGAGCAGGCGGCTGCCGCCGCGTACGGCGACGGTCCCCTGCTCATCGTTGCGGGCGCCGGTACGGGAAAAACGCGCACGCTCGTCTACCGCGTCGCGCACCTGCTGCAACGCGGCGTGAGGGCCGAGCGCATTCTCCTCCTCACATTCACGCGCCGCGCCGCGCACGAGATGCTCACACGCGCCGAGCGGCTCGTTGGCGTCGTCAGTGGCCATGTGCATGGCGGGACATTTCACAGCACGGGGAATCGACTGCTGCGAACTTTTGGCCAGTCCGCCGGTCTGCCGAAGGACTTCTCGATCATGGACGAGGGTGACGCCGAGGACCTGATGGGCCTAGCGCGAGCGAACCTCGGCTACGGCAAGCAGGAGAAGCGCTTCCCGAAGAAGGAAACCCTCCACTGGATCTACTCGCGCCACGTCAACACCGAGATTCCCGTCGAGGACATTCTCGGCGGCGAGATGCCCCAGTTCGCCGATTACACCGACGACGTCCTCCGCATTTTCGCCGAGTACACGAGCCGGAAGATCGAGCGTAATCTCGTCGACTACGACGATCTGCTCCTCTTCTGGCAGCTGATGCTCGAGCATTCCGTGCCGCTCGCCGACCGCATGGCCGCGCTCTACGATCACATCCTCGTCGACGAGTACCAGGATACCAACCTGACGCAGGCGCGCATTCTCCGCGGGATGTGTCGCACACACCAGAACATCACCGTCGTCGGCGACGACGCCCAGAGCATCTACTCGTTCCGCGGCGCGAACATCCACAACATCCTCGATTTCCCGAAGCAGTTTCCGGGCGTGCACCTCGTCACGCTCGAGCAGAACTATCGATCCACCCAACCGATCCTCGACGTTACGAATACGCTCATCAGCCGCGCCGAGCAACGATTTACCAAGAACCTCTGGACGCATCGCACCGGCGGGGAAGCCCCATGGCTCGTCGCCGCGAGGGACGAGCAGCAGCAGACGAAGTTCATCGTCGACCGCGTGCTCGAGCTGCACGAGGAGGGTACGCCGTTGCGCGAGATCGCGGTGCTCTTTCGCGCCGCGTACATGTCGGCCGATCTCGAGATCGAGCTGTCGAATCGGCGGGTCCCGTTCGAGAAATGGGGCGGCCTGAAGTTCCTCGAGGCCGCCCACGTGAAGGACGTCCTCGCGTTTCTTCGGGTGATCGAGAATCCACGCGATGACGTGAGCTGGTATCGCATTCTCATGCTCATGCCCGGCATTGGAGACGTGACGGCTCGCGCGGCGATCGCCTCGATCACGGAGCGCGGCTGGGAAGCGGACGCCTTTTATGATTGGCTGCCGCCGCAGCGCGCTCGTGAAGCACACGAGCGTCTCGTCGCCTTGCTCCGCTCCCTCCGCGCGCGCGCCACGCGCGGCGAGCAGGAATCGCTCGGCACCGGCGTCGGCGCGGAGATCGAGGCGATTCGTGGGCTGTACGATGACATTCTCCGCGAACGCTACGATCGTCCCGAAGCACGGCTCGCCGACCTCGAACAGCTCCGCGTCATCGCGAGTGGTTATCCCAATCGTGCCGCGTTTCTCTCCGCGATCGCCCTCGAGCCGCCGCAGAGTACGCAGGATCTCGCGCTTGGCGGCGATGCCGAAGACGACGCGCTCGTGCTCAGCACCGCGCACAGCGCGAAGGGGAAGGAGTGGGACGCCGTCTTTCTCATGTGGGCGGTGGACGGATTCTTTCCGCTCGCCCGCGCCACCGCCGACGACGATCAGCTCGAGGAGGAGCGTCGGCTGATGTACGTCGCCATGACCCGGGCGCGGAACCATCTCGTCGTGTCGTATCCACTCAACGTGTACAACACGCGGCGAGGCGCGGATTATTCGATGGACCAGCTGTCGCGCTTTCTCGACCGTGGCGTGCGCGCCAAGATGCAGCGGTACGTCCTCGGCGAGGATGCTGCTCTCGCACCGGAAGCGCCGACGCCCGAGCATCCACCGATCGATCTCCGAGCGATCCTCAAGTCGCGCTTCACGAAGTAGCCTCATTCCGAGGGCGACGGCACAGATGGCGCGCGCATCGCGGCGGCGAACCGTGAGGCATCTTCCGGTATCTTTTCGGTACAATGAAGTGGCCGGCCGGATCGCTCAGATGGGCGGGGCGCTTCGTCAAGTGGCGAGCTGGTTCACTCGAGTGGCGGCGTCGCCGCGTCGCCTGACCACGGCGCCTCGTCAGCTGGCCGGCCGGTACGATCAGGTGGCCGACTCGCTCGGTCGCCTAACCGCGCCGCCAGGTGAGCTGGCCACTCGGCTCGGTGAGCTGACCACTCGGCTCGGTGAGCTGTCCGTCACGCTTCGTCGAGTGGCGGCGCGGCCCGATGAAGTGGCCGAGCTGCCCGATGCGCTGACCACGTGTCTCGCTCGCCTGGCCGCGGGGATCAGCGAGGTGGCGAGACCGACTCGTGAGGTGGCCGAGGCGCACGGTCAGCTGCACGCGCCGCTCGGCAAAGTGGCCGAGTGGTGATGTGTGCTGACCACCGCGCTCAGTCAGCTGACCACATTGTCGAGTGAGCTGACTCGCATCGCGGGCGTCTTCGCCACCCATTCGCGCAGCGCCCCGAACGGATCCTTCGGCTTTGACTTCGCCAGCGCTATGATCCGATTGATCGTCTTCTTGAGATCCTGACCCTCGCGCGCCCACACCGCGTCGAAGAGATCCAGATCGGTGAGGTAGATCCGACGCGCCATCAACGCGGCGTTGTCGAGCCGCATCCGCTCGAGCACGCGCGGCCCGATCGTGTGCAGCTGCGGTCCCAGCACTTCGACGAGCTCCGTGCGCGCCTGGTGATACACGGTGTCACGCGCGGCGATGCGCTCCCGCACGTGCGTCGAATCGTCGCCCGGGTGCGCCTTGTACGCCGAGTCGATCGAGTGATAGAGCCGCTCCCAGAAGCGCGCCATCACCCGGTCGTCGCTCCAGCGCGCGTCGGCTTCGTCCGCGGCGTCAGGCTGGTTGCGTGACCTGAAGAACCAGGCCGATCCGCGCGCCCCGACAAAATTCGCGAACGACTCGTTGAATACGGCCTGACCCGGCGCATAGAACGTGTTATGCGTCAGCTCGTGAATGACGGTGTTCGCCAGATCGATCGAATCAGCATTGAGTGAAGTGGAAACAAGTGGGTCGTTGAACCACCCTAAGGTGCTGAATGCCGGCGATGGCCTGAGGTAAACGTCGAAGCCCTCACGATCGAGCGAACGCGCCGTCGTCCGCGCCGCCCCGAAATCGAAGAAACCCTTGTACGGCACCCGCCCCACGATCGGGAACCACCAGGTGTACGCCTTGAGCCGATCTCGATAGGCTGCCGAGAGCACGAGTACGAGCGTGTCATGCTGGAGCCCACTGAAGGTTGTGAAGCTCCGACGCGCTCGCAGTTGAATGGATTCGCTCGCGAACGCGCGCGCTGCCAGCACGATTTCCAGCTTTCGCCGCGTCGCCACCGAGGTCGCCGAATCAGCGACGATGTCGGTGATCGGCCGTCGTCGCGCGAGGATCTTCCCCTCCTCCCAGGCCGCGCGCACGAGATACCGTCCCGTTGGTGCGAGCACGAGGTAGAGGAGTAGCGTGAGCAGCAGCACACCCAGCACGCGCGCGGCGACGCGCGCCACTCTGCGCACGGATCGCCCTGCTCGCGCCGGTATTTCTTCGCCCGGTCGTTCGACGCGAATCGCCGGCTCGCTCACCGATCACTCTCGATTTGTATAAGACTTTGCTCCATATGCCGTTAGACGATCACCTCGACGCAGCGTTTTCTTTGCCTCGTCGCACGGCGGTCGCTATCTTCCTCGCGATGTCCTTCGTACACCTCCACTGCCATTCCGAATACTCCCTCCTCGATGGCGCGAATCGGATCGAAGACCTGATCCGACGAGCCCAGGAGTTCGAGCAGCCCGCCCTGGCGATTACCGATCACGGTAATCTGCACGCCGCCTGGGAATTCCAGGAGCAGGCCCGGAAAGCGAAGCTCAAGCCGATCATCGGGATGGAGGCGTACGTCGCTCCCGGCGATCGTCGCGCGCGCACGCGCGCAAACGGCGCCTCACAGAAGCCGTACTATCATCTCGTGCTGCTTGCTCGGGACCTGACCGGGTACCGCAATCTGGTCAAGCTCTCCTCGTTGGCGTACACCGAAGGCTTCTATACCAAGCCGCGAGTCGACCGCGAGCTGCTCGCGCGGTACAGCGAGGGCATCATCGTGTCCTCGGCCTGCATGGCTGGCGAGATTGCGACCGCGTTACTACGTGATGACCACGGGGCCGCCGTCGAGGCCGCGACCTGGTACGCGAACGTCTTCAAGGATCGATACTATCTCGAGGTCCAGGCGCACGACTCGGCCGGCCAGCGCGACCTGAACCCTCGCGTCTTCGCCCTCGCCACGGAGCTCGGTCTTCCCGTTGTCGCGACGAACGATTCGCATTTCCTCAAGCGCCAGGATCACGACGCGCACGACGTTCTCCTCTGCATTGGCCTCGGCAAGGACCTGGCCGATCGCGACCGGATGCGTTACGACGAAGGACTCTATTTCAAGAGCCATCAGGAAATCCGGGAGTTCTTTCCCGATCGTCCGGATGTCGTTGAGAATACGCTCAAGATTGCCGACGAGGTCGGCTTCGAGTTCTCGAAGAAGTACCACCTTCCGGCCTTCCCGCTTCCGACGGGTGTCGCGAGCGAGAACGAGCTGCTCAATCGCCTGGCGCTGGAGGGGGCGAAAGCACGGTACGGCGACCCGTTCCCAAACAACGTCAGGGAGCGCCTCGACTACGAGCTCGGCGTGATCAACAAGACGGGCTACGCCGGCTACTTCCTCATTGTTTACGATTTTATCAAAGCGGCCCGCGAGCGTGGCATTCCCGTCGGTCCGGGTCGTGGCTCGGCGGCTGGCTCCCTCGTTGCCTACGCGCTCGGGATCACGAACGTCTGTCCCTTGAAGTTCGACCTGCTGTTCGAGCGATTCCTCAATCCCGAACGCGTGTCGATGCCCGACGTCGACGTGGACTTCTGCTTCGAGCGACGTGGCGAAGTCATCGACTACGTTAGGCAGAAATACGGGCGCGAGTCCGTGTGCCAGATCGTCACCTTCGGCACGATGAAATCGCGCGCTGCCATCAAGGACGTCGGACGCGTGCTCGGATTCACCCCGGTCGAGACCGATCAGCTCGCGAAGCTCATTCCCAACCAGCCGAACTTCTCGCTGGAGGTGAAGGACGCTGTCGCGCAGATCGCGGAGGTGAAGAAGCTCTACGAGACCGACGATCGATACCGGCAGCTCCTGGACTACGCGATCGCACTCGAGGGATTGTCGCGGCACACCGGCGTTCACGCCGCGGGCGTCGTGATCGCGCCGGGGCCGGTCGACGATTACGTCCCGATCTGCACCCAGGCATCGAAGGGCTCCGGCTCGATGAAGGATGGCGACATCAACGACGAGACCGTCGTGGTGAGCCAGTATGACATGAATTGTCTCGAGAAGGCCGGAATGCTGAAGATGGACTTTCTCGGCCTAACGACGCTCACCGTCATTCACGACGCCGTCAAGGCAATCGACGAGCGCGGCGCGGCGCCGCTCGACATTGATTCGCTCCCGCTCGATGACGAGAAGGTGTATCACATGCTTCGCGCCGGCCGCACCACCGGCGTCTTTCAATTCGAGTCTCCGTTGGCGACGGACATGCTGCGGAGTATGCGTTGCGACCGCTTCGACGATCTCGTCGCGTCGAACGCGTTGATGCGCCCCGGCCCGCTCGACGCCGGAATGCATCGCGTCTACCAGCGGCGCAAGCGCGGCGACGAGCCGGTCTCGTACGCCCTCCCAGAGCTCGAGGAAGTGTTGTCGCCGACCTACGGCGTCATCACCTACCAAGAGCAGGTCATGCGTATCGCGCAGATCCTTGCCGGGATCTCGCTTGCCGAAGCCGACGTCCTGCGTAAAGCGGTCGGCAAGAAAGACGCGGACCTTATTCGCGAGGAGCTCGGAAAGTTCATCGAGAAGTCGGTGGCGCGCGGTTACGGTCGGAACGTCATCGAGGAGCTCGCGGGACAGATCGAGACGTTCGGCCGCTACGGATTCAACAAATCGCACTCCGTCGCGTATTCGGTTCTCTCCTATCAGACGGCTTGGCTCAAGGCGCACCATCCGGCCGAATTCATGGCTGCGCTGCTCTCGTCGTCGATTGGCGACACCGACAGCGTTGTGAAGTTCATCAACGAGGCGAGAGAGCTCGACCTCGAGGTACTGCCGCCCGACGTCAACGAATCTGGATACAAGTTCACCGTCGTCGGCGACACGCGCATCCGCTTCGGGCTTGGCGCGATTCGCAACGTCGGCCGTTCGGCCATCGATTCGATTCTCGCGGCGCGCCGTGAGAAGGGACCATTCACGTCGATCTTCGATCTGTGTGAACGAGTCGATTTGCGTTTGTGCAATCGAAGAGTTTTCGAGGCACTGATCGCGTCGGGAGCGCTCGACAACGTCGGCGGCCATCGCGCGCAGTACTGGGCCGTGCTCGACAGCGCGCTGCAGGAGGCCTCCCTCAAGCAGGAGGAGCGTGCCGCCGGGCAAGTTTCCCTTTTTGGCAGCGACACCGACCCTGGCGCGAGCAACGGGTTCTCAAATCGCACGCTGCCGAACATCGCACCGCTCTCCGATTCGGAGCGACTCACGAAAGAGAAGGAGATCCTCGGCTTCTACATTTCGGGGCATCCCCTCGAGCCGTTCCGCCTGGAATGTGAGCTGTTCGCGACGCACAACGTGGCTGATCTCGGTCGTTGGCACGACCAGCAGATCGCGCTCGGGGTCGTCGTTACGGCGATCAAGAAACAGATCAGCAAACGGTCCGGGGCCGAGTTCGCGCGGTTGACAGTTGAGGATTTTTCGGGATCTTCCGAGGTACTGGTGTTCCCAGAGGCGTGGGGGCTACTCTCTGATCGCATCCGGACGGATGTTCCGGTGTTGTTGAAGGGCGGGTACTCGCGTCGCGACCAGGACGCCGAGAACCCCACGTTCATCGTTGAATCGGTCAGCCCATTTGCCGAATTACGGCTTAACGGGCAAGTGGCGGTAGCGCTCGATCTGACGCTGGGCGATGGACTGGCTGCGGACGTGATGCGGGATGTTCGCGCGGTGATAGAGGCCCATTCGACGTCGCAATCGAGCGCGCCGTCGCTCGAGGTGCAGTGGAGTGATGGCAACGGCGGACGGGCGCGCTTGCGATCGCGATCGCTCAAACTCGCCGCGACGCAGTCGGCGCTGAACGAGTTGCGGGCGTTGCTCGGCAGTGAGCGCGTTCGCCTCGTTCGCGGGGCGTGAGGAGCGAGAGGACTCTGGATGGCGACAGCGACTTTGGACTTCGAAAAGCCACTGGCCGAGCTCGAGAAGCAGATCGACGAGCTCAAACGGCTCGCCGGGGACCAGCAACTCAACGTTACCGAGGAGATCGCGCCGCTCGAGAAGAAGCTCACCGAGCTTCGGGAAGAGATTTACAAGAATCTCACGCCCCTTCAGCGCGTTCAGGTCGCGCGGAGCAACAGGCGACCACTGACGGAAGATTACATCCGTCTCTGCTTCACGGACTTTGTCGAGATGCACGGCGATCGGCTCTTTCGCGAGGACGCCGCCATCATCGGCGGTTGGGCGCGGCTCGACGGCGAAACGGTCATGGTCATCGGCCACCAGCGCGGCCGCGACACCAAAGAGAATCTCCGCCGCAACTTCGGAATGCCGCATCCCGAGGGCTATCGCAAGTCGCTCCGTCTGATGAAGCTGGCGGAGAAGTTCCACGTCCCGGTGCTGACCTTCATCGACACACCGGGCGCGTGGGCGGGACTCGGCGCGGAGGAACGCGGCCAGTCGGAAGCGATCGCCAGGAATCTGTTCGAGATGAGCCGTCTCGAGGTACCGATCATTGCTACTGTCATCGGCGAAGGCGGCTCAGGGGGCGCCCTGGCACTGGGCGTCGCCGACCGCGTGATGATGCTCGAGAACTCGGTCTATTCGGTCATCACGATCGAAGGATGCGCCGCGATTCTCTGGAAGGATGGCAAGAGTCCGGAGATGCGCGAGAGGGCGGCATCGGCCCTCAAGATCACCGCGCCTGATCTGTACGAGTTGCGGGTGATCGACGAGATCATCCCCGAGCCGCTCGGCGGGGCTCACGCCGACCATGAAATGACCGCCAAGTCCGTGCAGGACGCGCTCTGCCGTCACCTCGACGAGCTGCGCCGCTTCAAGCCGGACAAACTCGTTAGGCGCCGGCGCGAGAAATTTCAACGTCTTGGCCAGTTCGTGGAGTAGGCGCGCACGATACGCGCGCCCGCTTTGCACCGATCTCCAGTCTCTGAAGGATGTCGCATCTCATCGAAGTCGCGTTCAAGGGTAATCGCAAGGAGTTCTTCCTCTGGGAAGCCGACGAATCGCTGGCGCCCTCGGCGACCGTCATCGTCGACGCGGATCGGGGAGAGGATCTCGGGCGTGTGCATTCCGTTGGCGAGCTGGCCGCACAGCGCAGTGCCGGCGCCGCTCACGGCCTCGGCGCGGCTGCTCCAGCGAAGAAGGTGCGACGCGTCGCCTCCGCCGACGATCTCCGGAAGTTCAGCGAGGTTCGCGCACAAGACGAGGACGCGCGCCGAAAGGCCATGGAGCGCGTGAAGGCAAATCAGCTCGTGATGAAGATCTCCGATGCTGAATGGCAGTGGGATCGAAAGAAGCTCACCTTTTATTTCACTGCGGAAAAGCGCGTTGATTTCAGAAATCTCGTGCGCGAGCTCGCGGCGATGTTCAGAACGCGTATCGAGTTGAAGCAGATTGGCGTTCGCGACGAGGCCAAACGCCTCGATGGCATCGGCCGCTGTGGACGACAGTACTGCTCGAGCTCGTGGCTGCCCGAGCTGCGGCCGGTCAACCTTGGCGTCGCGAAGGATCAGCGGCTTTCGCTGAATCCATCGCAGATCTCGGGTGCCTGTGGGCGGCTCATGTGCTGTCTACGCTACGAGCACGACTTCTACGTTCAGCAACGCAAGCGATTCCCGAAGGAAGGAAAGGCGGTTCGCACACAGCGCGGCGAGGAGAAGGTTGTCGCCAACGATATCTTTCGGGAACGCGTGACGCTTCGCGGCACGGATGGCGAGGTGCGAGTCGTGCTCCTCGACGAGTTGCGGCTCGAGCTCGACGCGGTTGGAGGGGGTCCGATTGCGATTCCGACCGTCACCGATGAGTACGAGGCCGTGGATGTGCGCGCCGACGTCGACGAGGAAGGCGAGGGCGAGCTAAGCTCTGCAATCGACATCATCGAGGAGCCACCTCGCGCCGAGTCGGCGACGGCGGAGCCGGTCAAGACTCCAGCCACTGGAGCGACACCGGCCGTCGATGCGGCACGCAAACCGCATCGGCGCCGCGGTCGTCGCGGCGGGCGGCGCAATCGCGCCGGCCGCGAACGCGGCGAATCGGGCGGCGATGGGAACGATGGCGGCGCCTCGGGGGATTCGACGCCTCCCGAAGCCTAACGCGTGCGGCCCAAACGTTAGGCATTGTACTGACAGGACTTCTCTCTTGGCACGATTCTATCTCACCACGGCAATCGATTACGCGAACGGTGACCCGCACCTCGGTCACGCGCTCGAGAAGATCGGCGCCGACGCCATCGCGCGCTATCACCGTCTCGCGGGCGACGATGTGCATTTCCTCATGGGAATGGACGAGCACGGCCAGAAGGTGCGTCAGGCGGCCGAGGAACGCGGCGTGTCGCCGCAGGCATTCGTCGATCGGGTCGCCGCGACGTTCGAGGAGATGTGGCACCGATTGGGCATCTCCAACAACCAGTTCATTCGTACGACCGACCCTGCCCACAAGCGCGGCGTGAAGGCGCTCATCGAGCGCATTCACGAGAAGAATCCGGACGACTTCTTCGAGAAGACGTACGAGGGCTGGTACTGCGTCGGCTGCGAGCTGTTCAAACGCGACAGCGAGATCGTCGACGGACGCTGCGAGCTGCATCCGACACGCGAGCTGCAGTGGACGGAGGAACGCAACTGGTTCTTCCGCCTAACGCGCTATCAAGGTTTCCTGGACCGTCTCTTCGCCGACCGTCCGGATTTTCTCAGGCCCGAGTCGCGGCGCAACGAGATGCTCGCGCTGCTCGCGCAGGGACTCGAGGACATCTCGATCACGCGCTCGCGACTGAGCTGGGCAATTCCCTTTCCCATTCGCTCGAGCACGGGCGAAGAGCAGGGTACCTGGGTCTGGTTCGATGCCTTGCCGAACTACCTCACTGCCGCCGGCTTTCCCGATAAACACTATCGAGAGCGGTGGCCGGCGCAGCTGCACGTCATCGGCAAGGACATCACGCGGCTGCACTGCATCGTCTGGCCGGCGATGCTCCAGGCGGCAGAGGTCGAACTGCCGCAGCAGGTCTGGGCGCACGGCTTCATGAGCTTTGGTGGTGATCGCTTCAGCAAGTCGGCCGGCGTCGCGTTCTCGTTAGGCGAGGCGATCGACCGGCACGGCCCGGACGCGCTTCGTTACTTCCTGCTACGTGAAATCCCGTTCGACGGCGACGGCGATTTCTCCTGGGAGCGGTTCGACGAGCGATACACCTCCGAGCTCGCGAACAGCTGGGGAAATCTGGCGAGCCGAGTGATCGCGATGGTCGAGAAGTATCGCGACGGCGTGGTCCCGTCCGGAGAACCTACGCCGCTGGATCGCACCGACGTCGCCGACCTCGTCGAGTATCACGCGGCCATGGACGGATCGCGCGGCTATCTCTTGCAGGAAGGCGTCAAACGCGCGCTCGCGAGCGTCACGCGCGGCAACGAATTCGTCCAGTCGTCGAAGCCATGGGCGCTCGCGAAGGACGCATCGCTGACGACCGATCTCGACAACGTCCTCGCGTCCGTGGTCCGTGGACTCGCGCGTCAGTGCGTCCTGCTGCATCCATTCGCGCCCGGCAAGACCGAAGAGCTGTGGCGGCAGCTCGGCGCGCCCGGCCGCGTTTCCGATCAGCGCTTCGACGGTCTCGCCGGCTTGGACGCAGCCGGTTGGAAGGTGCGCAAAGGCGCGCCACTCTTTCCGAAGCCCGCTCAGGCCTAACGAGCCAAGCGGCACTTACCGGCGAAAAAAGTGGGGGCGAAACAATCGCCCCCACGTTTTCGCATTCATCCAGCCTATCCGACCTACGCCTTCGTGTCGATACACCCGTGAAAGTTAGGGTTCGTCTTCTCGTAATCCGGCACCGGGAAGGCAACCTGACTACCGAACTGTCCGGAGGGTGTGCCGTTTCTCGTGAAGCCGCCCGTCGGGAAAACCTGGTCCTGCGAGCGTCCATACTGGCGCACCAACCGCCGCAGATCGTCCATCCGATATCCGCGCCCGAATTGCCAGAGCGCCTTCTCCCGGAAGAACAGATTGGTTGCGGTGTTCAGATCAGCCGGTGTAGCCAGCGCTGCCATCGCTGGCACCTTGAATACGCCAATGACCTGCGGAGATGTGCGGAGTGCGTTGAGAATCGTCATCATCCCGCTGATGCTGCCAGCTTGCAGCTGGGCCTCAGCCTCAATCAAACGGGCATCGATGCCCGAGATCGCCGGGACCGCGTCGTCTTGACCCCAGTTGTTCACTTGCCAGAGTACGGAGTGTCCGTCCTCGGCCACAAGGCCCATGTTGGTAACCGAGACACGCGGATCATTCAGCTCGGCGAACGGAATGGCGTTCAGGATCGGGCCGGCGATGTCGATGCTATCACCCGCCGAGTACCGTTTCACGTTCGGGCCCTCAACCCACCATTCGTTGTCAAAAGTACCCGGCTTCGAATAGTTGAAGTTGTACTGGAAGCTGGTTGGTATGCCGTTGACCGTAGTGGCAGCGCCGGCATAATCTGCCAGGTCCACTGCCAGGTCCACTTGCGCGCGCGCTTTAGTCACGAGAGCGGCGTACTTAATGTTGAGCGTAGCTGAATCCGTCCCGGTGAGATACGTCACCGCTGAATCCATCCGCGAAATTGCGAGCTTCGATCCGTCGGCGTCCGTCACCGGCTTCGTGTACTGCGGAACGCCATTCACGGTCTCTCCGAAAGGAATGCCGTTGCAGAACACAGCCGAGAGCTGCATTTCGATGTACCCCATCGCCAGGTACATCTCGCCAACATGCTGTGAACCGGTAGCGGACTTATCGTAGGCCAAGAGAGCGTTGATGGCGTCACGCGCCCGCCCGCGAGTCTGCTGGGCACCGTTGTAGATCGTCGTCAACAGCGCATCGTTCGTTGCTTCGTTGCGCTGATCGTCATCGTTGCGCTGTGAGAACGTGTCAACTGAGCGAATCTCGTCGGTGAAGAGCCCTTCCCAGTTCCACAGTCCCTCCTGGTTGCTGCCCGAGTTGGTCGGGCTGCCATTCATGACCTTATTCCATTGTTGGAGTGCGCCGGCCCAGAGTGCGTCGGCCGCTGTCGCATTGTTTACCGCGCCGGGACTGATCACGCCCGGCTGCTCAGGTTGCAGGAGCTCCTTATTCACATCGCAGGCTCCGAGGAAGAGCATCCCGGCCACGACCGCCGCTGCCGTCATTCCCCGGGTCCGATTACTGAAATTGAACATTTTCGGTTATCCCTGGTTGACGTTTCAGTAGTGGAGGTTGAGGCGCAAGATGTAGTACCGTGGCGGCGCGAGCGTCGAGAAATCGGTCTGGGTATCACCCGTACCGTAGTTCTCCTCCGGATCGGGACCGGTGTAGCTGGTCCATGTGTGCAAGTTCCTGGCGGAGAGCACGAGCTGAGCATCATGCGCTCGCATCCGACTCGTTATGTTCTGAGGCACCGTGAGTATTGCCGAGACTTCGCGCAGCTTCCAGAACTGCCCGTTCTCTAGGTAGCCGTACCCCGACGGTGTCGGGTTCTTCGCCGCGGAGTTCGCCACGCTACGGGCCTGGTCCCACAACGGCGTGGACTTGACACTATTTGAGTACCACGAGGAGAAGTTCTGGGCGTAGAACGAGGCCGTTTGGTTGCTCAAGACGTAGCCGCCCTTGTAGTCGGTCAGCGCCGTGATGCGCAACTTGTGGTTCAGCAGGTCGATTCCATTCGTGATCGAGAAAATGTCCCGTGGCGCGGAGTAGCCTGCGTAAACGTATCCGGGCGATACCGTCACCTCATCGGGTGTGATGATACCGTCGCCGTTCTTGTCGGCATACGTGTACGGCCGTGCGAATGCCGCGTTCACGGGAAGCCCGACCGAGTCCCGGTTCGTGCCGGTGCCGATCGTGGCGTTAGGCTTTCCGCTGGGGTCATTACCTAACGACAGAATCTTGTTTGAGTTGTGTGACGCCGCAACGTTGACATCCCATCCAAACACGCTCCGATTCAGAATGGTGCTGTTGAGGTCCAGCTCCACGCCGGAGTTCTCAACCGAAGCCAGATTCTTGAGTACCGAGAGTGCCGGCGCTCCGGATGAGGAGGCAATCTGTTGGCTGATCAGCGCGTCGTGCGTCTTTTTGTCGTAGTACGTGAAGGCGAAGTGTGCGCGCGAACGGAAGACGTCCGCATCGAACCCGCCTTCGAACTCGGCCGAGCGCTCCGGCTTCAGGTTCGAGTTGCCCAGCGCATTCTGCAGCAGCCCCGGTGTATCAACTCCCCCGGCGACGCCAGCGATGGGCGGAATATTGGCCGTTTGCGCTTGGAATGTACGCAGAGCCACTATGCCGCCAGGCGAGACACCCGATGCGCCGTAGGCGCTCCGAAGACGGAATTGATCGAGCCAGTTCATCTTCGGGAAGAATCCCTCGTCCGAAACGAGCCACGAGACACTCGCTTTCGGATAGACGATGCGCGAGAAATTCGTTCCGAACGCACTGTTCTGGTCCGTGCGTGCAGCAACGGTGACGAATAGCCGGTCGCGAAATGCCGCTTCCTCCTGAAGGTAGAAGCCGAGCGTCTTTTCCACCGTCTGGAAGGCATTGGACGCGCTTTGAACTGCGGCCTCACCAACCGTCTGGCCGCCAGGAGGGAGATTCGTACCGTTCGCGACCGTCGTGTCTACCGCAATGTTGGTATAGTCGGCACCTAGGGTAGTCGTCAAAATGAGGCTGGATCGCGCCTGCCAGTGGGAGTTGCTGACGACCCTGGCCGAGAAATTCCGCAGGTCCGCGTGGTTGTTGCTCACAGTGCCGAGTCGCTGTGTGCCGAGATTCGGACACTCGGAGAAACGACACAGCTGCGAGTGGTCATTGCTTGCCAGATCGACGCCCATGGTGCCCTGATTCGACATCCAAGAGAAGGGGTGCCACTGGGCATCCGCCGAGCCGATGAAGCGCTCAGTCCCATTCTCGTTGAGGTCCTGGAAGATCTGCGCTGGGCTGTAGACGCCGTAGCCGTTCCGGAACTCACCGAGTGAACCGATCTCGCTATACGTGAGGCCGGGGGCCCCGTTGTGGTTGAAGCCGGGGTTGTTGCGCGCGCTGTAGATGAAGCTATTGATGTTGTTGTCCACCTGCGGAAGTCGCTGGTTCGTATTGCTGAAGCCCGCGGTCATCGTCAGGTCGACGTTAGGCGACAGGCTCGCGTTGAGGTTCGTCCGCAAGTTGTACGACTGGAACGCCTCCGGATGCAGCCACTCGTCCCGCATCCCGACCTTCATCGAATCCACAAGCGTCGCCTGCGCGAATTCCGGCATCTTGATTGGGCCGATCTCATTCTGGATATCGCCACTCACGAAGAAGCGTACCCTGTCGTTGCCGCCGCTGACCTGCGACCCGTACCAGTTTCGATTCCCGGTGTGGAACGGCGTCGAGGAGGGATCCGTCAGCACGTTGAAGGAGGTCAGGCTGTCGGGCGCGCAAGTCCCTTGGCTCTGGCTGACAAGCGTGCATCTCTGCAGGGTCGTCGTGCCGGTCTTATGGCCCCAGATAGCGTAGGAGGCAGGATACTTGTTGTTGTCCTGCACCAGTCCCTGTTCACCAAACCAGGTCCACTGGGTAGCGCCGGAATGGCCGCGCTTCGTGGTGATCACGACGACGCCGTTTGCCGCATCGGTACCATATAGAGTCGCCGCGGACGGCCCCTTCACGACCTCGATGTCCTGGATCTCGTTTGGATCGAGATCGTTGAGCAAACTCGCTCGCGTGCCGCCTGTGCCCAGATTTAGGGTACCGGTGTTCATCCGGACGCCGTCGATGATGTAAATCGGGTCGTTGGTGATGCCGCTACCTGTCGTCGCCAGCGAGCCGATGCCCCGGATTCGGACCACCGGTGCCGCGCCCGTCATCGCTGCCGGAAGTACTACGACTCCCGGCGCCTTGGCGACGAGCAGATCGGCAATGTTGTTCGTCGCGGTCTGCTCGACCTTCTGTGGGACGTTGTCGATCGTAGCAATGGCGTTTCCGAGCTCAACCCTGCGCTGCTCGCCCGTTGCTGTCGTAACTATCTCCGCGAGTTGCACGGCCGCCTGTGTTATCACGAAGTCGAGCGTCGTGCTTTGTCCTGCGGTGATTTCTACCGGCTTTATTTGCTGCTGGTAGCCAACGCGGATCGTGCGGATCGAGACTTGGCCAGCTGGCACCCTCGCAAGGGTGTACCGACCCTCGGCGTTGGTGCTCGTCCCTATCGTCGTCCCGACGACCATGACCCGGATGTCGCTGACCGGTTGGTTCGTGCCGGCGTCGGTTATGCGTCCGGTCACGCTACCGTACATCTGTTGGCTATGTGCCGCAGGAGCCAGGGCAAACAGTGCACACGAGGCCGCGCCAATCGTAAGTCGCGCTCGAGCGGCCCACACTCGAGCCCTGCTCACTCTACTTCGGGGAGCGATTGTCATTTAATGGTCCTCCTTGCAGGGGACTTTTGCGGTTCGCAGCGAGACGCACACATGTGGGTTGCCTCCTCGGCGACGTGGGATCGCAACTGCAACTACCAACCGCGCGGCGCAATCGCGCGCGACATCCAAGCGAAGTCCGGGAGCACGTCTGAGATCACGACGCGGCGCATCGTTCGGCATGCGAACGATTCGCCGGGACTAACCTGGAAAGGTCTGCCTACGTTCCAATTCAACAACACCTACGGGCCAACCGGTCACTTTTGGGTGCCCGTCAGCCCCGAATATTCCCGTGACGAGCGCGCCGCGCTACCCCACCCGACAAAAAAAGAAAAGCGGCGGGCAGTTCTGCCCGCCGCTCCTCATGTATGCCGGAATATTGCCTGCTAAACCTGTCCGTTCCTAACTAGTCGGGGCCCGCCTGCTGCCCGTCACGGCGCGGTCGTACTGCAGGATGACCGCGAAAAGTTTGGATTGTTGTCCTCGGCCTGCGGGATCGGCGAGTTCACGTCCGTGCCGTACGTCGTCGTAACACCAGCCTTCACGTACGAGCCCGTAGGGAACACTGTCTCCGCACCACGGCCATAATACTTGATCAGTCGGCGGAGATCGCCGAGCCGGTGACTCGTGAGGTACAGCCAGAACGCACGCTCTGAAAACAGCTGATTTTCCTCCGCGACGCCGCCCTGGGCGGAAACGTCCGGCAGGGCCGCCAACGAGCCGGCCGGATAGCCGCGCAGGGCAAGCAGTGAGGCGTTGCTGCGCAGCGCGTTCAGGATCGCGAGCGTGCCGCCGGCACCAGCGTAGTTGCCGGCTCTGTATTGTGCTTCGGCCTCGATCAGGCGCGCTTCGACACCGTCGGCGATGATCACCGGCGTGTCGCGCGCGGGATACTTGAGCTGCACCCACTGAGGCGTGCCGCCGTCGAAGCCGTTGCCTTTACTGTTGGCTCGTGTAGTGCGGCCGCTCACGACCCGAGGATCTTTCACGGTACCAGCCGTGTCGCCTTGTGCGCGGAAGGCCAGGCCGTTCGTCCCTTCTGAGTTTGCGACCCCAAACCGACCGACACTCACCGTCACGCCCCAGGTGCCGTTGTTCTGTCGCGCGCTCGTCGCGGAGTGCGTGTAGCGATATTGGAACGTCGTCGAGACGCTGGCCACTTCCGCTGCGGCGGCCGCGAACTGGTCCTGATCGAGGAGCTCGCGAGCCTTGACGAGATGGCCGAGGTTCACCATCGAAGCGGCATAGGTCGCACCGCCCGTTACCCCGCTCGCTGACGCAATCGTCTTCGCGCTATCGGCCTTCTGCCCGGCGACATCCAACAGCTGCTTTGTCGTGAGCGACGAACCGTAAATGACGTTGCCGCTTGCATCCTGATTGCTGATCGGCACTGAGGCGCAGTAGTTCTCCGCGAACACGATGTAAACGAGCGCACTCAGATTGAGCGACTCCGAAAGGCCGGCATCCTTGTTCGCGAACTGCAAGTAGAGCGCGGCAGCACGGTCTGCCGATTGCCGCGCCTGGGACGTCGCGTAGAACAGGTTGCTGAGGGACGTATTGCTCTGATATTTCTGCTTCCGTTCGTCGACCTCGATGCGTGTTGGGAACGTCTCGGTGTTGATCAGCTCATCGGTCAATTGGCCGGCGAGAGTGATCTGATTGAAGTCCCCGCCGCCATTGTATGCATTGCCAAAGTCGCCAATGGCGCCGTCGAGAACTGCCGGCAGCGCGCTCGAGTCCTGGATCGACGTGGGCCGCGCCACGTCGATGTCTTTCACCTTGAGCGCGTCGGTTGGGCTGCACGCGGTGAGCATAATGACCGAGCCGAGCATGCTCACGATCCACACGCGTGGCGACTTCGCCACGAGACGCGCGGTATTGAGGAATCTATTCATCGCGTATGTCCATGTCTGAATGTGGATGCCGCGCATTAGAACTGCAGCGTTAGGCGCGCCGTGTAGATACGCAGCGGCGGTTCGGTGAGGAAGTCCGACGTGGCGAAGTTGCCGTTCGGCGTCGAGTTGACCTCGGGATCGAAGCCCGTATAGTTCGTCCAGGTATGCAGGTTGCGGCCAGCGATCGTGAGCTTCACGCCGGCGGCCCGCGCGTAGTGCGCCCAGCGAGACGGCGCGGTCAACGTCACGGCCACTTCACGGAGCTTCGTGAACGTCGCGTCTTCGATGTAGCCAGCGTCGGTCCCCGCCAGCTGGCCGATGTTTCGCGCCTGCAACGAGAGCGGCGAGCTCTTGTCGTACGCTTCCTGGCAGTTGCTGAAATTGCAGCGGAAGCGCGCCGTCAAATTATAGAGTTTGTAACCGCCCTTGTGGTCGAGCAGCGCCGAGAATTCCACCCATTTCGTGACCCCGAGTCGGGGCGTGAGCGACCATTCGAGCGTCGGCAGTGGGTTGCCCAGATACTGGAAGTCCGGCGATACCGTAAGCTCGTTCGAGCTGATGATGCCGTCGCCGTTCGCGTCCGAGAACGTGTATGGACGGTCCCAGTAGCCGCCTAACGGGAAGCCGGCGACCTGGCGCTGCTCGCCATTAACGATCGGTGGAACCGGCTGACCTGACGGCAGATTGCCGAGTGTGATCAGCTTGTTGTGGTTGGTCGTGAGCGCCCCGTTCAGGTCGAAGCTCGTCATGCGATAATCGAACACGTGCGTCGTAAGCCCAATCTCGATTCCGTTGTTCGTCGACTCCCCGAGATTGGCGAACTGTGTCGTCGTGAGGCCGAGCGACGGCGGCAGCGGCCGCGCGATGAGAAGATCGTGTGCGCGCTTGTTGTAGTACGTCGCCTCGAGACCAATGCGTGAGTTGAAGAGCTGCATGTCGAATCCGCCCTCGTACTCGCGCGAAACTTCTGGCCGAAGATCCGGGTTGCCCGTGCCGCCGACCTGGATGCCCGGCGAATCGACACTGTTCACCGTAACCGTTTGCACGTTGTAGAACGTGATCGCGTCGCGGAAATTCGGACGCTGTCCCGAACGCCCGTAGGCAGTGCGGAGGCGCAGCGACGACAGGAAATCGAAGTGCGGGAAGAACGGCTCCTCGCTCACGACCCACGACACACTCGCCGCCGGGTACGTGATCCAGCCGAAATTCGAGCCGAACGCGCTGTTGTTGTCCGTCCGCAGTGCACCGCTCAGGAACAGACGGTCGCGCCAGGCGACCTGCTCCTGCACCAGCCCACCGATCGTGCGGTTGTCCGTGTTCGTCTCGCCGACAGCGAAACGAGCCGATGTCCCGTTGAGTGAACCAGTACCGGCGAGCAGCTTCGCGCCGAACGCCTGATTGCTGGCGACCTGCTCCTCGTTGTATTGCGCCCCGACTGTCGTGCGCGAATGCCACGAGGTTGTGAGATCGAAGTTCGCCGTCGCGCTGCCGTTCGCAGTGTATTGCCAGTCGTTCGTCGTGTTCGCCGTGCGCTGGCCATCCGGGAACGTGCCGAAGAATACGGTGTTAGGCGGGATTGTCTGATCGTTGCGCCGGCTGTAGAAATCGACGCCGCCCGTGGCGACGCCCGACAGCCAACGATTCGGTGCCCAGTTCAGATTCGACGAACCGATGAAGCGCTCGACGTCCTCTCGCCAATCGATCGCATAGATGTCGTGCGGCGTCTGGCCGGCGAGATAGCCACGGCTCACCGGATCATCGGTGGCAAAGCCGAGGAGCCCGCTGCCGAGAACCCCGAGGACGTTGTTGTCGTTTTGCGGGAAGGCGAGCCGACTCGCGACGTAGTTCGTCGAGATCTCGCCCGACAGGGTTTTTGCCAGCTGCCCGTTGACGTTCGCGCGAACGCTCGTTCGACCGAAATGGTTCGGCGCAAACACGCCCTTGTCGTGATCGATGTCCGTCGAGAGGAAGTAGCTCGCGACGTCGCCACCACCGGTGACGCTCATTCCGACGGTTCCTTTCGTCCCCGTCACGAACGGGCTCGCCTGCACGAGCGGATCCCAGACCTGGAGGGAATCCGGCTTTGCCGCGCATTGTCCGAGCGCCTGCGCGTTGAGCGTGCAGCCGGACGCACTTTTTCCGGCGTTGGCTCCCGTCAGCAGCGTTCCGATCTGGTTGAAGTTCGCGGGATAGTTATAGGTGTCTTTCTGCGTGCCGCCTTCGCCATACATCGTCCATCGCGGCGCGCCGGCGTGGCCACGTTTCGTGCGAATCTGAATGACGCCATTCGCCGCAGCCGTGCCGTAGAGCGCCGATGCCGCTGGCCCCTTCAACACTTCCATCGACTCGATGTCTTCCGGATTGAGATCGTTGAGTCTATTTGGAACCTGTCCGCCGACGCCGATGCCACCGACCGCGTTGAAATCGTTGCTCACGCGAATGCCATCGACGATGATGAGCGGCTCGTTCGATAACGACACGGAGTTCGCTCCGCGAATGCGAATGCGCGTCGCCTGGCCCTGCGTGCCGCCGGAGAAATTGACGTCGACACCCGGCGCTTGCCCCGCGAGCACGTCCGCGACGGTCGTCGAGACCGCAAGCTGCTGGGCCGCAGGCTGCACGGTGCTCACCGCGTTGCCCGTCTCGCGCTTTCGCTCTTCGCCACCAGTCGCGGTGACGACCACTTGATCGATCGTGACTGCCGTCGGCGAAATCTGAAAATCCACCGCGACGTCGCCGGTGCTCGGCACGGTCACACTTTGTGACGTCGCTGCGTATCCGAGCCGGCTCACACGAACGATGTACGTGCCGGCCGGTACGCTCGTAATGCGATACCGACCTTGCTCGTTCGTCCGTGCACCGCGCTGCGTTCCGACGACGACGACACTCGCGTCGCCGATCGGAAGATTACTCGAACGATCAACCACTCGACCGCCGACAGCGGCGGCTTCCTGCGCGCCGGCCGGCGCGGCCAATACTGCCGCGCAGACCAGTGTCCCGAAGATGCGGCTCCAGGAACTCTTCATCGTCGTCCCCCACTCGTGTGTGAATGACATCGTGGACGTTAGGCGGCTACGCAATGTGACCGAGTACGACACGCCTGCGACGAACCGCGATCCGCGCGCAGACGCGAGGCGGCGCCGAACGAGTGACTCGTTAGCAGCCGCACGATTCGTTCGTGCGCCGACATCATCAACCCGTGATGCGCGGAACGCCGTCACATCTCGCGACGAGTTATCATCTTTTAATCGGCCTACGATCCGATCGAATGGGACGAACTGTGTGATCGATGAAAAGGTTCACTCGCCCCGATTTCTTCGCGCAGAGTTAATCCGGCGAACACGAGAGACGATCCCGATTCGGTTCACGTCGTGAACGAGACAACTCGCAACTCCAATCGAGCGGGTCGACCCAGGATCGTTCGCCCGTCACGTTGGGCCCGCACGGCCAAATTGGCGCTGGTGGGCTCGCGACGCCGCTTCCTCGAGTCGTCGAGCTGCCGCGGTCCCACTCATTCCAATAGAGAAGGCCTCGGACCGCGCTAGCGGTCCGAGGCCTTCGTTGTAGAGCAGTGAGGCCAGACTTCCTTATGGAAGTCTGTCCGTGCAGAGATTCGGCGGCGCCGACGGATTGTTCTGCTCGTCGATGGTGATCGGGAAATTCACGTCCGGGCCCAGTGAACCACCAGCAGCTCCGAGATACGATCCCGAGGGAAACACGGCATCTGGCGAACGCCTATAGCTTCTCACGAGCCGTCGCAGATCGCCGAGCCGGTGGCCCGTGAGATACATCCACAGCGCCCGCTCCTGAAACATCAAATCGATCCGGCTATCCGGTGTGCCCGGATCGGCCACCGGCGCGAGCGCGGTCGCGGCCTTCTGTCCCGCCAGCGTGTACGGCGGTGCGTTGAGAATTGTGGTATTTCCGCGCAACGCGTTCAGAATGCCTAACCAGCCCGCCACGTCGTTGTTCTTCAGCTTGTCTTCGGCGCTGATCAGCTGCGCTTCGATGCCGTCGGCGACGACGATCGCCGTGCCGAAGTCCGGATACTTGAGCGTGTAATACGCGGCGGACTGACCGTCCTGCCCCACACCCAGCTGATACCACCGCACCCGCGGATCGCCCGTCGCGTTGGCATCGTTCCAGCCTAACGTGCGGAACTTGATGCTCTGCGGTGACTCGCCATCCGCAACCGCATAACGCTTGCTCTGCGGTCCGACGTTGATGAAGACGCCGTTGTTCTCGCGGCCGCTGTTCGTGGAATTGTAGACGTTGTACTGGAACGTGACCGGTACTTTGGCGACGGCCGCCGCGGCCTGGTCGGGCTGATTGAGATCGAGCAGTGCGCGCGCCTTCACGACCGACGCGAGGTAGCCCTGGCTCGTGGTGTCGCTCACGATCGCGAGCGCCGAATCGGCCTGCGCGATGGCGAGCTGATAGCTCTGCGTATTCGACGTCGGCGGACCGTACACCGGCGCACCGTTCACGAACTCACTGTACGGCATTCCGTTGCAGAAGTCCTCGGCGAAATACACGTACATGAGGCCTTCCAATGCGTGCAGTTCGGCGCTGCGAGGATCCTTGGGCGCGAACTGCGCGAACGCGCCAGCGCCACGTTCGAGCGACGCGCGCGCCTGCTGCATGAAGCGCAGCCATGCCTGCACCGTGCCGTTGTTGATCTGGATCGGACCGCGCTCATCGACGGAAATACGCGTTGGAAAGGTATCGATGTCACGCAGCTCGTCGCTGAGCAGGCCGGGGAGATCCACCGTGCCGTCGACGTAATTGATCTGCTGCTGGAAATCGGCCAGACCACCCGCGTAAACCACGGGGAGGCCGGCGGCCGAGGACACCGATCCCGGCGTGGCAACGTCGACGTCCTGCACCTTCAGCGTCTTGTCGAGGTTGCACGCGCTGACCGACACCCCGACAACGGCGAGCGACGCGATCGCTGCGGACCGCGCTGCGGCGCGCGCGAGGATTCGCCGCGAAAATGAAATCATGAAATTCCTCATCGTGTTTTTGGCGTGAAGGCGCTTAGAAGCCGAGGTCGAGACGCATGACGAACTGCCGGAACGGCGCCTGGCTCAGGAAGTCGGTCGAGCCAAAGCTCGTGTTGCCCTGACCACTCTGCTGACTGTACTGGATTTCCGGATCTGCTCCGCGATACGGCGACCATGTCGCGAGGTTGCGGCCCGCGAGCGTGACGGACGACGAGCGCAGTCCGAGCCGGTTCGAGACCAGCTGCGGCAGCGTGTACGTCGCCGAGATCTCACGAAGCTTGGTGAAATCGCCCTTCTGAATGAACCCCGCGTGCGATGGTGCTCCGCTCGCCACGGTCTTCTGATAGGCGATCACCGCTGCCTGATCGACGAGTGGCGCGGTCGGGTCGTTGTCCTCGCGGCAATTCGCGAACGCGGAGGTGGTGCACCGGAATTCCTCCGTCTGGTTGTAGATGTAGTTGCCGCCGCGATGCTGCACGAGCGCCGAAAGCTTGACGTTGCCGAATAGCGTGAGCGTGGGCGTCGCGCTGAGCTCGAACGTGGGAAGCGATGGCCCGATGTACGTGATCGCGTTGTCGACCTGCACCTCGCTGCGGCTCAGGACGCCGTCATGGTTCGCGTCGCTGTACGACAGAATCTTCTTCGCCCAGAAGCCGCCGAGCGAATAGCCTTCGACGTGCCGCTGAGGATCGAAGATGATCGGCGCGATGCCCGCACCGAGCTTGTCGAGCCGATTCTTGAGCGTCGAGCCCGCGAGCGTGAAGTCCAGCTTCGCGCTGCGCTTGTCGAAGACCGTCGTGTTGAGGGCGAGCTCGTTGCCGCCGTTGAACACCCGGCCGAGGTTCACGAACTGGGTCGTGCTCACACCTAACGACGGAGCAAGCACACGAGCGATTAGCGCGTCACGCGTCGTCTTGGCGTAATGCGTGAACTCGAGGCCGAGCTTGTCCTGGAAGAAGTTGACGTCAAAGCCGCCTTCGTATTCGGTCGAGATCTCCGGCTTGAGCTCCACGTTACCCGTGCCCCCGATGACCACCGCCGGTAGCTCCGACTGACCCGCCTGCGTGACCGCGGCGCCCGACAGATAAGTATCCGCCTGGCGGAAGCCGGGACGCTGTCCACTCTGGCCATACGCCGCGCGCAATCGCAGCTGGCTGAGGAAGCCCGACGCAATCCACGACTTGTCGCGAAGGAATGGCTCCTCGGAGACCACCCACGACGCGCTCAGCGCCGGATAATACGCAAGCTTGAAATCCTTACCGAAGGCGCTGTTCTCGTCGGCGCGAATCGATCCAGTGAGGAAGAGGCGATCGCCGAAGCCGAGCTGCTCGCGCGCGTACGACCCCACCGTGACGATCGTCTGGTTGCTCTCGTTGACCGACTTGTTCGCGGAGGCAGCGGCGAGAGAGCCCGTGCCTGGAATCAGGTTCGTTCCGGAGGCGAAGGTCCAGTGTTGTTGCTCGCTCAGGTACTGACCACCGACCACCGTCGACGTCGAGATCGAACCGAACTGCTTCGTCGCCGTGAAGCTGCCCTGCGTGCTGTACCGCGGATTCTGCCGGCGATACTCCGCTATCGATCCGTTGGTAATGCCTGCGTTGATCCATGTGACGACGTTCGACGGGAAGTACGCGCGCTCGAACACGTTGTCCATGTCGACGCCGGCCTGGCCGACGCCGGTGAGCCACGAGTAGGGCTGCCAGGTCGCGGTGGCGCCGCCGATGAAGCGCTTCGCCCATTGCGAGTTGTCGCGGATGTAGAACGTCGATGGCACGGCCGAATAAAAGCCATCGCTCAGCGTGTCACTGCCGCACTGCGGCGCGAGCGAGTTGGCGTGGAATTGCGTCGCCGAGCAGTTGAAGGCTTTGCCGAGCAGAATATTGCCCAGCGGCCCGTAAATGTCGTTGTCGTTGTCGGGCAAGCGCACGTTGCGGTCGACATAGTTCGTCGTAAACGTGGCGTTGAGCTTCGGCGTCAGCCGCGTCGTTAGGTTAGCACGCAAGCTGTAGTTGTGCGTCGTGTTGATGGTGATCGCGCCCTGCTGGCGATCGGCATCGCCGCTCACGAAGTACTGCGTCGCGTCGCCACCCCCGGCGGCGCTCAGGCCGTACGTCTTGATATTCCCCGTCGTATAGACGTTGTAGAAGCCGGCTGGATTGAAGTGATTGAGCGTTCCCTGAACGCAGACGCCTTGCGTCGCACGATCGTTCGTGCACTGGGACGTGTACAGGCTGCCGTTAGGAAGCGTGCCGACGTTGTAGTAGTTGTCTCCGTACTTGATCGGATTCCACTGATTTCCGTACTGCGCAAACGTCCTCCACTGCGTTCGGCCCGCGGCGCCACGCTTGGTCGTGATCTGGATGACGCCGTTCGCGGCGGCCGTTCCGTAGAGCGCCGATGCCGCGGGGCCCTTCAGGACCTCGATGCTCTCGACGTCCTCCGGATTGATGTCGTCGAAGCGGCTGACACTCGCTCCGCCGACGCCCGGACCGAAGGAGTCAGTACTGTTATCCAATCGCACGCCATCGACGATGAGCAGCGGATCGTTCGAGAGAGAGACCGAATTGGCGCCGCGGATGCGGATGCGCGACGATGTGCCGGCCGTTCCCGCACCCTGCGTAATCGTGAGACCCGGTGTCTTCGCCGCGAGAGCTGACGTCAGGTTCGGCTCGGCCGCCAGGCTCAAATTGTCACCCGGCTTGATGATGCCGACGTCATTGCCGTTCTCACGCTTGCGCTCCGTCGCTCCGGTCGCGGTGACGACCACCTGATCGATTTGCACCGCCGACGTCTGAAGAACGAAATCCGCGGTCGCGTTCCCGCTCTCAGCAACCGTGACCTGCTTGGTAGCCGCCGAGTAGCCGAGGCGCGTCACGCGCACCGCATACGTGCCAGGTGTGAGATCCGCGATGCGGAACGTGCCATTCTCGTCGGTCCGGCCGCCACGTTGCGTGCCGGCGAGAATTACATTCGCATCCGCGATCGGCGTGTTGCTTCCACGCTCGGTCACGCGGCCAACGATGGCCGGCCGTTGCTGTTGGGCATGGGCGGCGCTGGCGTACACGACAGCGCAACCAAAGGCCGTAAGCAACCCTTTCCACAAAGCTCTCATCGGGAGGGCTCCTTCGAGGGATGGAGGAGAGTCGAGTGTCGGCTGCAGACAAAGAGCCTGCGTGCAACGACCTCGGAGCCCAAGCAAGTAGGTGGGAAATCGCCAGGGCGGAGGCGTACAAAGTTAGACACGGTGTTGCTCGGCGCCAATCCCTTCAATTGCACGGGCTACCACGCTCTTGCGCCGTAATCCACTGTGACTCAACGCTTCTAACAATCACAGCGCGCGTTTCGTCACGTGATTGATTCATTTCGGCCCGATCGCATTTGTCCAAACAAATGGCCAGTCGTCCAGGCCTGGACGACTGGCCATTTCCTCTTCGCTTTTCACTAGCGCGACATCACGCGATCATGGGTGCTTCGTTGGGGCGGCGCTCGATCCCGTCTGACCCGAAGGCGCGGCACCAGAAGGCTTCGAGAAATCGACCGTCGGAGCTTCGCGAGCCCCGGGATTTGTCACATTGAAGTAATTGCGTGCCTTCGCGCCGGTGAACTTCGCTGTGAGCGTTTGCGGAAACTGCCGAATGTACGTGTTGTACTCCTGCGCAGCGCTGTTGTAATCGCCTCGCGCAACAGCGATCCGGTTCTCGGTTCCCGAGAGCTCGTCCATCAGGCGAGTGAACTGCTGATCGGCCTTGAGCTGCGGATAGTTCTCCGCGACCGCAATCAAGCGGCCGAGCGCCGACGTCATCTGCGCATTGGCGTCGGCCATTTGTTGGGGGTCATGCGTTTGCACGGCGCCGAGCACTCCGGAGCGCGCCTGCGCCACCTGGATGAAGACGTCCGACTCGTGCTGAGCGTACCCCTTCACTGTGTTCACGAGATTCGGGATCAGGTCAGCACGTCGCTGCAACTGCACCTCGATCTGGCCCTGCGCGCCGTTGGCCTGCTCGTCGAGCTGCTGAATGCGATTGTATCCGCACCCCGCGCTCGCGATGAGCAGGGGAACTGCGAGCCACGTTCGTTTCATCGAGCACTCCGTGATTGGGCGATCTGTGCCGCTGTCTACGTTGCCGCGGGCCCGTCCGTTCCACTTATCGCGTACCGCTGAAGCTCAACTGCACAACATAATGGCCCGGCTTCACGGCCCCCGGCGCCACGTTCCAGGCTTGCTTCGCCTTCTGATCGAGGCACCGGTTCACGGCTCGACCAGCGGTGCCGGACCACTTCGAATCCCCTACGGTCGCGTTCGTGACTCCGGTGCTGCCGATCGTGACGACCATGGCCACGTTGCCGCGGAGCGTTGGATCGGCCTTCTGGCCGAACTCCGTGTAGCAGAAGCGGGTAGCGCTCTGCTCACGCTCGACTGCATCGACCAGCGGCCTCGGCGCGTCCGCGAAGGACGTCCGGCCACTATTGCCTACGCCACCACCATTTACCGCCGCGGGGTTCCGTCGGTGAAATGTATCGGGCGCAGCTGTCGGCAGATTCGACTTGATCTTTGACAGATCGGTGGTGGTAGTGTCCGTCGTCGTCGCAAGCGCCTTGGTGGTGTCCGGTTTGGCCGTATCGACGGGTAGTTGAGCGGTGTTGTTTTTCTTGTCTCCCGGGCAAGCGACGGCGACCGCGAGGAGTGGGAGCAATGCTATACGCCGCAAAGCGATTTTCATGTGGTTCGTTTCCTCTTGAAGAAGTTCTGAGCAGCCTCGCTCACCTTCATCCCGTGTACCGATCGAGATGGTCGACGAGCCTTTCCATGCCGTCCAGATAGCCTGCAATCACGTTGCCGACTTCAGCCGGCGCGATCGCCTGCTCTCCTCGCACATGGCGAACCACTCGTTCGAAAGGAGTCGCGTCGAACCGTGCGTTCCGGGCGACCGTCTGGCTGACCGCGATGTTGTCCTTCGCGGGGACGGCTCCCTCGAGGCGCAAAACGGCGCGAAAGATCACCATGATCGTGCTCAGACTGTCCGCCAGCAGCTCCGTCTGACGTCGGTCGTCTCCGCCCGACGCGAGGACGCCCTGCCGGAGCCTGAGCAGTTTTCCCATCGCCTCGTGCTCGAGCTGGAGCCTTAAATCTTTGGGGTCAACGCGAATGCCGTCGAATGGATTCTCGCCGAAAAGGATCTTGTGTCGATCGATGATGTCCGCGTACTCCATCGCAAAGACGTCCGCGGAGGAACGCCACTCGCGCGTCGTCATCGTCATCGGCGGCGGATTGCCGGCTTCGCCCCACGCTCGCGCCACGGCCGCTGCGGCACGTAGTCGATCGAGCGGCAGCGTCTCCACGAGCACGAGGATGTTGTAGTCGGATCGCTTCGGTATGTGCTCGCCGGCGGCGGCCGATCCGTACAGCACCACGCTGCGCAGATCGGGGCCGTAAGCGGCGCGCAATTGCTCGACGAGTTCTTCAGGCGTCATCTTCGCCATTTGACGCTCCCCTGGTCACCAATCACGGCCGGAACCACCCCCTCCAAATCCACCACCCCCACCGAACCCACCGAACCCACCGAAGCCACCGCCTCCGCCACCACCACCGCCTCCCCACCCGCCACCTCCGAAACCACCGCGACCTCCGCCCCATCCACCACCGATCGGAAATGGAATGAAAAGACAGCCCGGCCCGCAACCGCGACGTCGCGTTCCGGAGCTGAGAATCGACATCACGATTATGAAGATGATAAACAACACGAACGGGCTGATTCCGCCTCGGCTTCCGCGACCCGATGGTGCGCGAGCTCCACGCGGCGTGAAGCTCGGTGCGGGCGCCTGGAATGACGTGTCGAGTTGGAAATTGAACTCGCTGGCGAAGCGCTGAGCGACGCGCAGCGTCATGAGCTCGATAGCGCCGCCGTAGTCTTGTTGACGGAGGAGCGGCAGGGCCTCGTCCTGGATCTCACCCGTAGTTGCATCGGTGAGAAAGCCCTCGGAGCCGAGACCTGTCGCAATCTCGACGTGGCCACCACCATCGGAGCTCGTCTCCTTCGGCACCACCAGAATGACGACGCCGCGATTGCGCGCTGGATCGCCGGGGTTTCCCTTGCTGCCCACTCCCCAGGCTCGACCGATACGGAGTGCGACATCGGCCTTGTCGCGTCCTTTCAAGTCGGCAAGCGTGACGACCGCGATGTCGCCGCCGGACTTCCCGCGGACGTCCTCGATGATTCGCTCGATCCGCGTCGCGTTGTCTGGCGGGATGACGTGCGCGAAATCGTTGACGAATCCAACGGGCGCCGGCACTTGCAGCGGCCCGATCTGCACTTGCAGTGCGGTCGCAAGCGCCACCAGCGCAAACTTGAGTCGCAGCACCGGAGGAATCGTCGTTAGGTGTTACAGAGTGGTTGGTTGCTGGTGCTGGTTGTCGTTGGTTGGTTTTCGTGCTCGGCAACTGCCAAGGATCAACCAACGACCAACCCCAAAGACCAATCACCAAGCTAACAGCAAAACGGGGCGGCCAGTTGGTCGCCCCGCTTCAACGGCAAATCGTTCGCTCACTTGGTGAAGTTGAACGGGAACGAGTACGTGCCGCCGCCCGCGTCAGAAGACGGGAATTTCCATGACTCGATCTTGCTCCGGATGCAGCTCTCCGCCTCCGAAGCCCCAGGCCCGCCCCAAGTGCGGTTGGTGATGTTCGCACCCGTGACGTCGCCACCACCCGTAAGCGAGATCGCAACCGTCACCGTTCCCGCAAGTGAGGGATTCGCCTTCAATCCATACTCCTGGTAGCAAAAGCGGAGCTGCGACTCACGGCTACGAACGAACTGTCCGAGCTCTCCGACATCGCGTCGATTTCCGCCAAGATTGTCGGCACGGACTGGCGCAGGCGCTGCCACGCGCACTGCGGCGCGAGCAATGCCACCACCGGCGCCCACACCACCAATGCCACCGCCGCCGCCGCCGCCCGTTCCATTCCCACCGCCGAAGCCGCCGCGGCCTGGTGTGCGTCCACCTTCTCCGCCCTGACCGAAGCCGAGCACCGTCTTGCCGCCCGTACCGCCGCCACCGCGACCGCCTTGCCCGCCGCCGGTTCCGCCGCTTCCCGACGCCACGGCCACGCCGCCAATGAGCGACGACACGTTACCCGTTAGGCCGCCCGTGCCCGAGCCGCTCCCCGTTCCGAACGCTGTGCCAATCGCACCGTTGTTCGTCTGCTCGGTACGCGAGCCGGGCTTGCCCTGCCGCGGATTGCCCTTCTCCGGCCCCTTGTGCCCAGGCGGTGCGTTCGGCTTGCCCGGAGCAGCCACCGCCTCAGCCGTGCCGTTGTTAGGCACCACTGGCGGTGCGGCCGGTGGCGCCGTTGTCGGCGTTGGCGCGAGCGTAATCACGACGCCTTCGTCGTTGATCGATGGCGGGACCATCTTGTGGAATCCCACGATGATCAGCCACACGATCGCGATCGCGATCGCGAACGCCCAGGAATACAGCAGAACGCGCTGCTCGGGGTCCGCCCATTCGAAGCGCAGCCGGTTGTCGAACCGGTCCATATCGCGCGGCGGGGGCGATCCGGCCGGCGTCGCTGGTTGCAATGGAGTCGCCATGTTACATCGTTACCGTCGTTGCCTGCCCTTGTTCCGTCGCGCGCTGCACCTGCAGCGTAACCTGGCGGAATCCGGCGAGCCGAGCCGTCTGCAGCAGTCGCTGGAGCAGGTCATAGCGCATCGTCTTGTCGCCCTGAATGGCGAGCGGCGTCGTCACGGATTCGTTAGGGCTCGTTCCGCTCGCTTGACGAATCGAGTCGGCCGCCGCCTTCAACACGCTATAGAGCTGCGGAACGACGAGCGGTTGATCGGGATAGTTCGATGTCGCCTGCGCAGCCGCCGTCACCGACATGAGCTGCTTGCCGTTGAACACGATCGCCGCCGGCTTGCTCGAAACGCCTAACGTGAGCTCCTGGTGTGCCGGCGAGCCGACCTTGGCTTGCGGCAGGTTCACGCCGGTGAGGATCGGCGCGAGGTCGCCGACGGTCGCCGCCGTGAGTGAGAAGAACACGATCGCCACGAACGTATCGACGAGCGGAATCAGGTTCAGCTGTACGAGGCGGAATTTCTGGAACTGCGATCGCCGCCGGGCTTCACGGATCGCCCGTGTACGCTCGGACATCATCTTCAGCGTCCTCCGGGGTTGGTCGACGCGACCTGCATGGATCGCGCGGCGCTGCTCAGGGAGATCTTCGGAAAGTTGGCGAGCTTGACCTTCTCCAACACGTGCACGATGTCGTCGTAGTTGACGTCGTCGTCAGGCACGACCGTCGCCGCGTCGCCGTCGGGGAATCGCTGCCTGATCTGTTGGAGCGTCGCCTCGAGCGAATCGAGCGACGCGGGGGTCAGCCCAGCGATGTTCTGTGCGAAGGGCGTGGCACCGCCATTGGAATGCTCGACGCGCAGGCCGCCCTGCTTGACACCGATCATGAGAATGGGCGTGACCGTGTCCGGCTGCGCGCCGCTCGTGTTCGTTTGCGCAGTCACCACGACTGGCGGCAGCGCCAGATCGAAGGCCGTCAGGTTCGTCATCACCGCGCCCGTGTACGTGAGGAGACTGAAGAACACGATCGCGGTGAGAATGTCCACGAGCGGCACGAGATTGATCCGGCCGTGCGCCGTGAGTGGCTCGCGCTCCAATTGGCGTGCCCGAAATTTATGAAATCGCGAAGCCATGGATCCGTCCTGTGCTGAAGTCGGCGCTGCGCGTCACGGCCTAACGATGGCCGAGGCGAACGTCCGGTCGGTCGATGAGCGCGTTCACGAGGCGAACCGAGAACTCGTCCACCTGCTCGATGATCATCTCCGACTGGCTCACGAGGTACGCGTGCGCGATCGAGAGCGGAATCGCCACGAGCAGACCGAAGCCGGTCGCGTTCAGCGCGATCGCGATGCCCGCCGCGAGCTTCGCCGACCGCTCGGCCGCCGAGGCCGACGCCACCGACGCGAATGCTTCGCGCAAGCCGTAGATCGTTCCGAACAGACCGAAGAGCGTCGCCACGTTGGCGAGCATCGGCAGGTATTGCAGCCGTCGCGTCAGCTTCGGCATCACCGTGATCGCCGCCGCATCGGCGACGCTTTGCAGATCGGCCTCGTCGCGGCTGCGGCTACGGAGAATGAGCAACCCCATATCGGGGAGCGCCGCCGTCGACTGCGCGCAGAGCTTGATCGCATCGTCGATCTTGCCGGCGCGTACGAGCGAGATCACGCGCTCGATGAATGCACGGCCGTTGATCTTGGACTTGATCACGATCGTGTAGAACCGCTCGATGAAAATCGCGATCCCCGCCACGCCTACGGCGAGGATGAAGTTCATGATCGGTCCGCCGTTCTTGTACCATTCAATGATCGTTGACATGTCGCCCTGTCTCCTCGCAGGCGTGTTGTGAAATCGTGTGCTCGTGCATCGATACAACTACGTCCCTCGCGCGCGGCACCACGCTGAGCTCAGCCCCGGTGATGCCGCGCGTCTTTCTCAGTGCCGTAAGGCAGAAGACGTGCCCGGCGGCCGCCGTGTCGAATCGGGTGGTGTCGGCGGCGGACGGCGCGTGGTGTCGGCCGGCGTCGGCGTCGCAGAAGGGGTCGTCGACGGCGGCGTCGTCACGATGCCACCAGGCGGACACCACCAGTGCGTCGCGCACCACCGCTGCTGCACGACCGGCAGCTGATTCGGCGCGTTCGGATTCGCATTGCCGGGCGCGACCGCCATCGGCTGCGGCGGCAATCGCGGCGGGAACAACGCCGACGAGTCCGCGGGAATGCGCATCCGCACGCGATGCGACGGACACCAAAAGTGTGGCGCGCACCACTCGTACTGTTTGCGCATGGAACCGTACTGCGCACGCAACGGCGTGAGCGGGCTGACCGCCGGCAGACGGAACAGATCCGGCGTGCCGACGCTGTCCGCGGCGAGCACGAGCGAATCGGCCGGCGTCACCATGCGATTGGACATGATGGCGTAGCCTTCCTGAATCTCCGGCCAGAAGTCGTGATCGTAGAAGCGCGGTACGAGCACCTGGCGACTGTACGCCGGGACTTCGCGCGGTCGCACCGTCACCACCTGCGGTGTCGGTACCGTCCCGTGAATCTCGATCGTTTGTTGCCGCCGCGGCGGACGCCGCTGTGCACTGGCCGGGGAGCTGTCGATCGCGAATGCAACCGCGAGTAGCAGGACGACGGCTCCGCGAGCCGTTCCCCGTCCAATTTCACGTTTGCTCATGCTGCTCGTGCTCGTCGCCATCAGCGACCTCCCGTCACGACGCTCGGCGGCGCCGCGTCAACGTTCCCCTGCACTGCGTTGCGTGCGCGATCGATCCACGGACGCGCACCCGGATCGTTCCCGATCGCCGGCGTCGACTGGGCGCGCTGCACCAGCTCCTGCCAGATCTGCCGAGCGGCGCCGTAGTACTGCTCCGCCTGTTGCGCAGCACCCTGCTGCGCCGCCGTCTGCTCGGCGTCGGAGAGACTCGACGGTAGCCGCACGTTCTTGAGGAAGTTGCCGTACTCCCACTGCGCGAGGCCAACGTAATAGCTCGCTGCGGCGAGGTACGACGGAACTCCCGATTTGATCGCGCTCGAGAAATTGCTCGTCAGCTGGCGCAGCAGCGTCTGCTTGTCACGCGACGCACGCTGCACGCCCGCGGCCGTCAGTTGTGATTTCGACGTGATCGTCAACTTGACCGGCTGATACTGCCCGAACGTCGCGACGCCCTGTTCGAACGAACGCTGGGCCACGCGCGACGAGCATTCCGTCTGCAGCGACTCCGTCGGCTGCTCGCACGCATTCGCCAGCACTCGGCTCGCCGCGGCCGTATCACCCGAGGTCTGCAGCTGCGCGATCTGCTGTTGACGTGCATCGCTCGCACGCTTGTCGCGCGGATACCGCTGCGCGAATAGGGCGAACGTGCGCGCTGCCGCCGCCGGATCCGGGGCTTCAGAGTAGGTGACCGCCGCGTTCCATAAAGCATCGGGCGCACGCTGGTCGCGCGGGTACGCGTTCGCGAACGACTCGTACGCCGCCGCCGCTTCCTTCTTCCTCCCTAACGAATCAAGCATCACCGCCACGCGCACCATCGCGTCCGAACGGCCATTCCAGGTCGCATTCTCCTGTATCAACTGCTGATACGCCTGGACCGACTGATCCTTCTCGCCGAGATCGGCAAGCAGCCGCGCGCGGAGTGTCTGATATTGCAACCGGTACTTGTAGTTCGGGTATTGCTGTGCCAGCTGCGCCGATAGCTCGATAGCGTGTTGCCGTGCCTGACGAGATGCACCTTCATCGTTCCGGCTGCGCGCAGCACTGTCAGCGAGCATGTACGTCTCGATCGCGTTCCGGAGGGCGTCGGGCGCTTTCGCGTTCTGCGGATTCGCTTTCGCGTAGGCGACGTAGACCTCCTCTGCCGCTTCGCCGTACTGGCCGCGCTTCACCAGGGAATCCGCATAACTTCCCGCGGCCGACTCGCGCAGCACCCGAATGGAATCGGCGAGCCGTGTCTGGCCGCTCGACGTCGCTACGCGCTGCGCTTGCTCCCACTGTGTCTGCGCTTGGGCGTAGTGTCCGCCGCGATACAGCGCGTCACCGATGAGGCGCTGCGCCGTCGGCGTATACGGATCGTTCGGATACGTCGTCGCATACGTGCGGAACGCCTGCTCCATCGCGTCCCACCGTTGCGTCTCCGACGCGCGCCGGCCTTTCTCGATCAGCGCCTTCTTCGCGACGTCGGTCTGCGGGAAGGCCGCGACGAACCGATCGACAACGACGAATAGCGAGTCCTGCGCACCGCGATCGCTCTTATTCCGAACGAGCGCGGAGTCGAATGCGATGATGGCGTTACGACCTGCCTCCTGCGACAGCTCCGCGTTGCCATTGCCATATGAGAATGCCGCTTTCGCGAACTCTGAACCGGCGTGCGCGTAATCGCCGGCACCGAACAACGCCTCGCCGAGATACCGGTTGACGATCTGCGCGCTGTCGCTCTTCGGGAAATCCGTGAGGTACCGTCGATAGGTCTGGGCGGCCTCGGTGAAGCGGGCGCGATTTCCTGCTTGCGCAGAGGCGAGGAGATACTGACCGCTCTCTCGTAAGGCAGACTCGCGCAACTTTGCCGCCGTATCCGCGAGTTGTGGGTTCGCGTTCGCCCAAGCCCCACCTGGGGCGAGCACGTCAGCGAGACGCATTCGCGCCGCCTGTGCCGAATCGCGCTCGAGCAGCCGATTCTGATAGATGTCCGCGGTCTCGCGCGTCGCCGTGAGGACACTCGAATCCGTCGGCGCCTGCGTCATTACCATCTGATAGGCCTGAATCGCTTCCGGGAAATTGCCCTGATCCCGGAAGGTCTGGGCGACGCGACGCATCAGTGCGAGCTGGTATGGCGCTCCACCTCGCGTCTGGAAGTAACGATTCGCCGCTTGGGCGCCGCCAACCTGCGTGAACGCGACGGCCATGTACTCGATGGCCTCGCCGCGCAGCCCGAGTCGCGCTTGTTGTTCGGGCGTCAGTTTGTCGTACGCATCGACCAGTCGGCTGAAGACGTCGACGGCCTTCTGATATTCGGCCTGATTCGCCTGATTCGCTTGGTTGTAGTACGACCATCCGAGCTTATAGAGAGCCAGGAAGTAGATGTCGCTCGGCGCTTGCGTCGACGCGACCGCCTGCTCGTAGGCCGTGGCCGCCGAGGCGAAGGCCACGCGCCGTGGATCGCCGCGGAGCCGCGATGCCAGCTCGAAGCGTGCGTCGCCGAGCCGGAAGAATGCTTCGCTCCGGAAGCTGGAGTTGCGCATCGCCGAAACGCGCTCGAACATGCGTGCGGCGTCGGCCCATCGCTGTTCTGATGCGTAGAGGGTTCCGAGCGTATAGCTCGCGGCATCGATCTGCTCGAAGTTCGGATACCGGTTGACGAGCTCCTCATAACGAGTGATCGCCGCCGTGTAGTCCGGGGCAATCGGCGCTCCGTTCGCGGTCGTTGCCGGCGCGGTTGACGGCGCGCTTGACGGCGCCGTCGGCGATGGACGCGCTCCACGCGCGGCCGCACTGTCCGGTCGCGCTACGACGCCCGCCGCGCGCTGGCTCTCGGCAAATACCGTGTCGGCCTGCCTCACGAGCAACTCGCCGAGTTGCAGCAAGGCGTTTGGCCGGAGGGGGCTCGTCGGATAGCGATTGAGAAAATCCTGAAGTCTCACGATCGCCGAATCGAGCGATGCCGGTGGCGCGGCTCGCGTCGTGTTCGCGACCGTCAATGCCGGCGTTTGCGCTTGGAGCGCCACCGGCAACGCGATGGCCGCCGTTATGAATAACCTGATGATCCGAGTCATCGTTTACTTCTTCTGCGTGGGAGGTGTTCCGGTGCGCGCCAGCGTTCCCCTGCTCGCCGCCGCTGCTCCAGATTGAGCACTCGTATTCGATGGCGACGTCAAGCTGCCGACAGCGGCAGGAGCGGTTCCCGTTAGGCTACCCGCGTCGCTCGATCGCCCGGTACCAGTCGCCGGCGTCTTGCCCTGATCGATCGCGTTGAAGAAAGCCGTCGTCGCCGTTCCAAATTCGGCTGCCTGCAGATCGTGCTGCAGCAGCCCGAGGAGGTCGGTCGCGCGCGCGGAAAGCTCCCTGCTCACCGCGGCGACCAAGCCAGCTTCTGCCTGCGTGCGCCGCGACATGGCGGCCGCCATATCACCGCGGAGCTTCGAGAGCGCAGCGCTGGTGTCCGTGAGCTGACCCGTTGTCGCGGCGGAGAACAGGACGTCTGCCGCCTGAATCGCTTCGTGTGAATCGGCGAGCTGCTGACGCACGACGCCAAGCCTCGTTCGCACGGAGTCGCGAAGCAGGAACAGAGGCAACGCGTTGAGCATCGAGTCCGTGCGCGCGGCAACGAGCGCCTCGACATCCATGCCTTGCGGAATCAGCCCACGCTGACGGAGGCTGTCGGCGCGCACGGAAAGCACGTATGCCGGCCCACCTTGAACGTTGCGCACCTCAGTGACGAGCGTGGCGCGCAGGTGCGCCTCGGTTGAGTCGATGCTCGTCAACAAGCCGCGCAGCCGTGCATCAGTCGTATCGACTCGCGCAACGAGCTTCGCAACGGTATCGGCGCGCCCCTTCATCGCCTGCTGGAGTCCGCGAATCTGCATGAGCCGCAGAGTCGCATTGCGAGTCGCGAGACGCAGCCGCTGTGACGTGATCGCGGCATCCAGATCGGCCGCCATCACTGCCTCCGAGTGCTGCGCAAACAACGTTGGCGCCGCATTCGCCGAGGGTGGCGCGAACAGAACGCGCTTCGGTAAACCTTGGCCGAGCGAATCGCTGATCGTGTTATAACGCTGCATCAGATCGCTCAACGACACGATGCGCGCGACTTCGACGTCGGGTAAAGTCGGCGTCGTGCCCGTCATGACCGAGGCAAGAATTTGCGGATCGGCGCCCGCCGTTTCCTCGAGCTGGATCGTCTTGCCCATCTCGGGATCGTTGGCGAAAAGCAGACCGGCGGCACGCGCGCGCACCAACGCGCGCGCCAGGTTCATCACCGCGTCGGTCGATTTGGTGTCGAGCCGAGTCGCTTCCGAGTGACCGGAGTCCGCGACCATCTTGAAGAGTCGCGCCGCGTCGTCCGTTTTGCCTAACTGCAGAAGCGACTGCGCCGCCATCAGCCGCGCTTCGTCGCGTTGCGGCAGGAGCGGATACTGATCGGCGAAAGCAGCGAAGCTCTGGCCAGCTCCCGCGATATCCTTGTTCTTGTATTGCGCCCACGCCTTCGTCAGAAGGGCGAGTGGCGCCAGGCCGCTGTTAGGCGTCACCGCGTTCGCGAGCGTGATCGCGCGATCGAAGGAGTTCGTTTCATACGCGAGCTCCGCCGCCGTCAAACGAACCTGATCCGCGAAGGCGCCCTTCGCCGTCGGCGCGAGGGCTTCGAGCCTGGACAGTGCCGCCGCGGTGCGCGTCGTGTCGGTGCGGAGCGAAGTCAGCACATCCATATACTCGGCGAAATCGGCGTAGGGAGCGCCCGTCGCCTTCGCCGCGGCAAACTTCGCTGCCGCACCCGGATAGTTCCGGAGCTGGTACGCCGCCAACCCGCCGACGAGGGCGGCGAGCCCTCGTGCTTGATCAGCCGACGGCCCGTTCATGAGATCCGCGACACGCGCGAAATCGCCCGTGCGATACGCACTCAACATCATCTGCGAGCGCAGCAGTGGCGCATAACGAGCCGGCCCGCTGCTGAGTACCGCTTGCGCGTTCGTTCGGAACGCGCTGTCCATGCCTAACCGATACTGCGCCTGGGCGAGGAGAAACAACATGTCACCGCGTCCGCGCAGCGTCTCACTGCTCGTACCGGCGGTGGACGTCGGCGGCAGTGATGCCAGCCACTGGAGTCGCTGCAACGCCGAGACGGTGCGATTCGCGAGCAGATCGTTCAGCGCGACGCGGACTTCGGCCTCCAACGCGCGCGTCGGATCTATCGGCGGCAGGAGCGACGTGTCCGCCAGCGTCATCGTTGTGCTCGTCGTCGTTGGACGCTGCTGCGCCAGTAGCGGCAGCGCGACGACTGCGAGGGCAGCGAGGCTCAATCCTCTGATCATCAAGACCTCCGCCGTCCGTTCAGAATGGGTTAGCCGTGTGGCTCGCCCAGGACGTCTGCACCAGCTTCCCGTCCTGAATGGCGAATTGCACGTACGTGACAGCGTCACCCAGGGCACGAACACGTGTCACGAGCTGCTGTGGTTGTCCGTTCAGTGTCGCCGTCAACACGATCGTGTGTGGAGTTGGGAGCACTGCTCCGCGAAACAGCTCGTCGGCCGCACCGACGCGAAACGCCGTCCGCGCGGTATCCGACACCGTCATCATCGTGGTGTTGGCGCCATCGATGGAAAGCGCTAAGCTGCCAACGCTCGGCGCCGCGACCGAATCCGCCGCAAACAACACCGAGAGAACCGTGCTCGGTTGCTTCTTGAGTGCTTCCGCGGCGAGAGCAAGCTGTCCATGCGTTGCGCCGACGAGCTGCTCGCTCACATAGAGCTGATCGCTCAAATTGCGCAGCGCTTCCTGCTGCACGGCGACTTGTGCGTTCGTGATCAACAAAACGCGAGCAATGTTGGCGCGCCGTTGCGCTTCTTCGGCGACGAGCTGCTCGAGCGGCGTGCCCGCGGGTACCGCCGCCGTCATGCGTCTTGTCGTGTCGGAGGCGACGGGCCGTTGCGCTCGCGTCGTGTCCTGTGCGCGGAGGGCCGGTAACGCCATCCCCAGCGCCGTCAGCGCCATCAGCGCTTCTCGCTTCATGCCGCTCTTCTCTCTGTGGCTCGGGTTTCCAGTGCGACTCGCGAGATCGCCGCGCTATGGCGGGCAGTTATGCGAGCTTGCGATGCACTCCCCATCGTCGCCACTCGTCTCCGCCCGGCATACTCGCGTTGCCTCGTGCTGCAGTCGCATCGCGACGACCGCACGTCGGTTTTGGGTAGAGCACGTTTTGTGCCTTGTACCGCCCGCCGCGGCCCCACCGCGTCGCTCGCACCAGAGAGAAAAAACCAGAGCGTTCTCGCGCCGCATCGACTCCTCAAATTCGTTGCCGCGACTCTCGTTACAGACTCGCTGTCGCTTCATCGAGCCGCCACCGGGTAGTTACTTTTCTGGCGACATACTCGGCACCACCGTGCACCGGCGATGCCGGAGGCGAATGCGCTCGAGGACTTCAGTCCGGGCCGCTAGTCGTACACCTCTTTCAAACACGCTCATGGCCGCGCCGCTCAGATTTTTGGCCGCCGTTTCCCTCGCCGCGCTCGCCTGTCGCGGTGCCGATGCCGCACGCGGCGACTCGACACGCTTTCCCGCAACTTCCGCAACGACAACGCCGGCCACGGCAGCAGCTGCGCGAGCACCGAGCGCGAGCTTGAGCGACTCCGTCAGTGCCCACGCCGACAGCGGCCGCATTCGCGGTAATCGCTCACAGAACGCTCTATGGATTATCGAGGCGAGCGACTTCCAGTGCCCTTATTGCAAAATGTGGCACGACTCGACCTACGGTCCTCTGGTCCGCGATTATGTCGCGACGGGAAAGGTCGTGCTCGCTTATCTGAATTTCCCCCTGCGACAGCACCAGAACGCGATGCCCGCGGCCGAGGCAGCAATGTGTGCATCCGTCCAAAACAAGTTCTGGCCAATGCACGACGCGCTGTTTTCGTCGCAGCAGACTTGGGAGAATCTTCCGAACGCGATGCCGGCATTCGATTCGCTCGCCGCTCGGCTTGGCGTCGCGATGCCCGCCTGGAGGGATTGCGTCTCGCACCACCTCACACGCCCGTTAATCGAAGCGGACTATGCGCGTAGCCAGTCCGCTGGCGTGGCGTCGACACCTAGCTTTTTTGTCGGCGATCAGCCGCTCGCTGGATTCGAGCCGTATTCTGCTTTCCGGCGAGTAATCGAGGCCCAACTCGCAAAGCGGGGCGCGTCACACTGACAACCGCGTCCGCCTAACGCGAGCGGCGTGCATCCCGCCCTCCGGCTCGGCTACGAGGGCAGCGCCCGCCTCGCGCGACTTGGCGCGTCGCTGGCGAACCTCTTCCCGTCGAGCGACGCGAAGGCACTCCGGGCCCTGCGGGCACGAAGAGGGATTATCGGTCGCTATCGCGATTGGGCTGCGACGCATCGCGATCCCTCGCGGCCACTGCTTTGGACGCATGCGCCTTCCGTCGGCGAAGGGCTACAGGCGCGGCCTGTTCTCGAGCTCATGCGGAAGAGGCATCCGGATGTGCAGCTCGCCTTCACGCACTTTTCGCCGAGTGCCGAAGCATTCGCGCGCTCACTCGACGTCGACTTTCGGGATTATCTCCCCTTCGATGCCGGAACCGATATGCGTGCAGCGCTGGATGCGCTTCGACCAACTGCGCTCGTGTACGCGAAGCTCGACGTCTGGCCGACGCTGAATGCTGTCGCGCATGCAAGGGAAATACGACTCGGCCTCGTCAGCGCGACTCTCTCGCCGAATTCGTCCCGTCGCTCGCGCCTGGCCGCCGCGTTCCTTCACGACGCGTATGCCATGCTCGATGCCGTTGGCGCGATCGACGACGCCGATGCGGCGCGTCTCGCGGAGCTTGGCGTGCGGCGAGACGCGATCGCGATCACCGGCGACACGCGCTACGACCAGGTGTGGCAGCGCGCGCAACGCGTCGATCGTGGTTCTCCGACCGTGTCGCACCTTGCTTCCGAGCGACCGACCCTGGTCGCCGGCTCGACCTGGCCGGCTGATGAGAGAGTTCTACTCCCTGCCTTTGCCCGAGTCCACCTCCGGTCGCCGCAGGCGAGACTCATCATCGCACCCCACGAGCCGACAGCCGCGCACCTCGCACCGATCGAATCCTGGAGCCGAGCCGAAGGCTTTCGCCTCGATCGGCTCGACACCGCCAACCCTTCGACCGACGTCGTCCTCGTCGATCGCGTCGGCGTGCTCGGCGATCTGTACGCGCTAGCCGACCTCGCCTTCGTCGGCGGCGGCTTTCACGCGGCGGGATTGCACTCGGTCCTCGAGCCAGCGGCGTTCGGTGCTCCCGTGCTCTTCGGCCCATGTCACGAGGGAAGTCGCGATGCGGTGTCACTCGTTGGTGAGGCGGGCGGGCGCTCCGTCGCCGATATTGGCTCGCTCACGGAGGCGATCACTACCTGGGTAGACGATCCGGCCGCACGCGCTATCGCTGGGGCGAACGCGCTCAGCCTGGTGTCCAGTGGCCTTGGCGCCGCGGAGCGCTCGCTGCGCGTCGTCGAATCGCTCCTCGGTGGCGCGTATGCCTAACGGCGGACGGCGGTGAGTGCCGGCGGTGGCGCATGCGATGGCCGGTGCAGAAAAAACCCCTGGACGAGATGCACGCCGAGCTCTTTCACCGCCTTGAACTCCTCCGCGCGCTCGACGCCCTCCGCGATCACCTTCGCCCCGTGGTCGTTCGAGAACTTCACCATCGTCTCGACCAGATTCTGCTTGATGAAGTTCGTATCGATGCCATTGATCAACGAGATATCGAGCTTGATGTAATTCGGCTCGAGATTGGCGATCGACCCCAGGCCGGCGTAGCCGCTGCCGGCATCGTCGACGGCAAAGCGGAACCCGACTTCGCGAAAGGCTCGTAAGCGTTCTCGAAACTTTGGATAGTCCTTGATCGCCGTGCGCTCCGTGATTTCGATGACGACGCGCTCCGGATACTTCACCTCGTTCTCATTGAACGCGGGATCGTTGAAGTCGTGCGGATCGACGTTGAGGAACAACAGCTCGCCCGGCTGGAGGTGCGTATCCATTCCTTCGATCGCACGGCTCCGGCACAGTCGGCTCAGCTCCCACACCAGGTCCGCCTCAGCAGCGACGTCGAACATCACTTCGGGCGATCGCAGACTGCGCATCACGCCGCGCGCGAGCGCTTCGTACCCGTAGATCTCCTGCGTCTCCGTGACGACGATGGGATGGTAATCGATATACACGCCACGTTCGCGCAGGCTGGCGCGCAGATCCGCGACGCGCCGGGCGCGATCCCGCTCCTCGATGCTCCGCGCCGCCTTTGCCGCCTCGCGAATACCACGGTAGATGAGTCGTTCGAGACGGACCTTCGGATTGTAGTAGACGTGCGATCGGCCTACATAGATGTCGAACAGCGCCGCGATGTCGTCGCCGTGCTGCGCCTCGATGCGCCCGGCGACGTGGCGCTGCAATCGCGCCACCATATCGGTGATCTCATTGTCGGTCGCGGCGGCAACGCCAGCCGCCGGAACGTGGAAGAAGATGAAATCGTCGTCGTTGGTGAAGCTCACCATCAAGCGCGAGTTTCCCGGCGCAGACGTATCGTCGAGAAACTCGCGCACCGCCGCCGATGTCGTCTCCAGGACGGCGTCCAGCTTCTCCCAACCGTAGATCTCTTCGATCTTCGAGTAGCGCACGAAGTTCAGATAGAGCACGACGAGCTCGCCCCGCTCTTTGAACAACGCGCGTGATCGCTCGATCATCACCGGCAGCGTCGGCAGGCCGGTCATCGCATCGTGCAGCATCTCCTCGTATTCGACGCGCTCGACGCGGTCGGTGATCGAGGCGCCGGTAAGCGTACCGCGGTGAACCGCCGAGTGAATCCGCGCCGAGACTTCGTCCGGCGTCGCCGGTAGGCGATACCATTCCTCCGCCCGCAGCTCGACGGCACGACGTCGCGCGGTGTCGTCGACGCAGCCAATAATGACTGGGATTCCACTAGCGTGCGCGCGTTCGGTCGCTGTGCGCAATAACGTTGGGTCGGTCGTGACCACCAGCAACGCCCGAACGCCTTCCGTCCCGATCGCGTCGAGCAGCCGCGCCGCGTCGGCGTATTGCACAGTCCAGGATTCCAGCTGCCCAACGGCGGCGGTGATGGCCGGGTCGTCGCTGTCAGTGAGGAGGATGAAATCGCTCATTCCACCTCGGCCGCACCACTACGACGCCATCGCACTTCGCATTGCCAGGTTCCGCTGCACGGTCGTCGCAAGGGTCGGCAGATCGAATGGCTTTTCGACGTAGTCGTCCGCGCCCAATTGGAGCGCTTCGCGCTTGTCTTCCCATTCTCCAAGCGCAGTCACCATCACAATCCGAACGCTCTTTCCGAGCGTGGGATGCTGCTTCATGATGCGACACACTTCCCAACCGTCCCGGCCGGGCATCATCACATCCAGCAGCACGAGCGCGGGCTTCACCGTCTCGAACAGCGCCAGCGCCTCATCGCCATCGTGCGCGACCGTTATCGGATATCCGCGAATCTCAAGATACTGACGGATGATCTCCGCGTTATCGTGATTATCGTCCACCACCAGTATCGGTGGCAAGTCGGTGTCCCGCATCTGTTCCGCGGCTCGAGGACCATCATGGCGAGCCAAGGCGCCCGCACACCCATGAGGAGGGCAAGATGCAAGCCACCTACCGCCCTCCACCGATCGCGTAAGACAGCGCAAAACCGAACGCGGTACCCGATGGCTTGCCCGACTCCGCGCTCTCGCTTGGGCCGAATTCGATGCCGAGCGTCGCGCCAATCGATGAAGTAATTCCGAAATCGAGTCCGACGGCGCCCCTGAAGACGCTTGCACTGCCTGCTCCGCCGCCACGGCCAACCGCCTCGTAGACCGGTGAGCCGTATATGGAAAGCCCGTGATTTCCGCCGAGTCCGATGCGGTAGCCCACGGTCGCGCCGAGCGGGATCACGGATTTGGTGGTTGAACTATCTATCCCTCCGCCGGATAAACCACCGTAGCCTGCAAACAGACTCAACCCGAGACTGCTCTCCTCGCTGAGGAGCGGAATGTTGAGACGGACTCCATATGCGGTTCTGGTGGGTGAGCCCGACCGCGTCTGGGCCCCGATACCGCCGCTGAACTGAAATCGAGCCGATCCCGGTGCCCACGCGCCGGCCGCCGCGAAGGACGACGCGCTGCCGAGTGAGGCGAAGTCGACCGCGGCAGTGATCCCGGGATTCGCGAACGCGTTTTGGAGCAGCGGAGTGCCCGGTATCTGTGCCCTCGCGTTTGGAGAAAGCGACGCGAACAGCAGAGCCGCGGCGACGGTTTTTGAAATGGAGGGCATGACAAGGATCCAAGCTGAGGTCGCAGCGTCAAGGCAATGATCGTGCGCCAAGATCCAGTACCGTACTGTTTCAGGTCCCTCTCGCTTTCGGCTCTCCTTGACAAAAGCCGGTCTCTCCTCAGTCTCAACCTGAGGAGGGACGGCACCAGCCCACATCTAACCTGTCTCACGCGGGAGTCGTTATGCAGACGACGTCGAACATGCCCGCGGTGCGCCGAACCCGCGTTGCCGGCTGGCACGTGGCGTCAATCGTTGCGGCTGTAATGCTGTGGTCGGTGCCAGTCGCTGCGCAGAAAGGAAGGGTGACCGGACTCGTGCGCGATTCGGCCGGCGCTCCGCTCCCCGAAGCGGACGTCAGCATTACGAGCGCGCACATTTTGACACGCACCGACAACTCCGGCGCGTTCGTTCTCTCCCGCGTCGATCCCGGACAAGCCGAAGTCTCAGTGCGGCGACTCGGCTACGTGCCGCGAAGTGTCCAGGTCGACGTGAAGCCTAACACGAACGACACCCTCGTTGTCGTCATGATGGCGCAGGCGCTCGAGCTTCCCGGCGTCGACATTAACGATCACACCAGGCGCCACATGCTCTGGATCGAGGACTTTTACCGCCGGCGCGCGACAGGCATCGGCGGCACCTTCTTCACGCGCGATGATATCGAAGCCCGCCACGCGTCCCGGCTCAGTGACGTCCTTCGAGACGCGCCGGGCGTGCGCTTCGTTCGCTCACGCGGTGGCAGCGGCATTCGTTTCGACTCGCCAGCCAACTTTCGCCGCGATTGCCTGCCGCAATACTTCGTCGACGGCCAGCGCGTTCCGAACCTCGAGGTCGATGACTTCTCGGCGCGCGACATCGAGGGTGTTGAGCTCTACGCTGGTCCGTCGAGCACGCCGACGCAGTTTCAGCAGGGCGCCGTGAGCTCGTGTGGCACCGTCGTCATCTGGTCCCGCGTCCCGGGCACGTGAGATCGATCGCCTGGAGCGTGTTTACCTGGCCATGTGAATGAAAATCGGGGTCAGCGAAGGCGTCGTGCGCCGCCGAAATCGCGGTCGTGTCGGGTGAAGCCGCGGTCGTGTCTTGTAAAGGGGCGGTCGTGTCGAATCAAGCCGCGGTCGTGTCATGCGAAGCCGCGGTCGTGTCGTGTGCAATCGCGGTCGCCTCATGCATGGGCGCGGTCGTGTCACACATTGCCGCGGTGCA
>DASXKV010000062.1 GCA_036496605.1 Gemmatimonadaceae bacterium
TCGCTCGAGGCCACCACTGCCCCAAGGAACCCCAGCAGCGGAGCTCGCGGCGTTCTACTCGAAGATTGCCGTTGCGTACACGCAGATCGTGACAATCGCGACCGACGGGGATGCCCATCGACCGTCGACCTCTGGCATGACTTGCGGCCGGTCTCGAGCAGGGTTCGCCCAGACGAGGATCTGAGCACGCCCGGCCTGCGCGAGCGCTGGGATGCGGGCGACTACACGCCCTTCCACGGGTGGAACAAGCAGGCGGCCCAGGAACATACCGCAGTTTGAGGATGGCGGGACCAATACTGCATTTGGTCATCGCGTAGCGACGTCGCGCCCCGTGACGTTCGTCCACCGAGGCGCGACAGAAAACAGCGCGCGCCCACCAATCCCAGCGATCGGACGTGGTATCGCGACACATTCGTGTCACGCTCAGCGACAAACTCTTGTGTCGTCGTCGAGACGGCTTCTCTGGCACAGTCTTGAAACGATGAAACGAGGAGTGGTTATCTCCATCAGGAGAGTCCATCTTCCAACACCGACGGCGGCGAGGCACGGTTCCATCGTTGCGCGAGGTCCTGTATGAGCACGGCGGTATCCCCAGCTCGCCTTGGCGGCTCGCACCTTGGTGCGATACGGCACGTATGCGCCTTCTTCGCCAGCGACGACGAAGCCTACCGCGTGCTTGTCCCATTCATCGTTGATGGCTTCGTTCGCGGTGACAAGGCGGTGCACGTCGTTCGCGCGGGCCACGAGCGCGAGCACCTGGAGCGGCTCGCCGCCGCGGGCCTCGACGTGGACGAGAAACAAGCCGCGGGTCAACTCGAGCTTCGTTTGGACTCCGAGACCTATCTGCGCAACGGCAAGTTCGACCAGGATCGGATGCTTGCCGCCTTCGAGGGCATGGCGAGTGGCGCCAACAGCGATTTCCCCCTCAGCCGTATCGTCTGCGACATGGACTGGGTGGCGGAAACGCCAGTGATGCATAACGACATCATCGAGTTCGAGTCACGGGTCAACGACGTGTGGAACCGCCACGATGACATCGTCATCTGCGTCTACGATTTGAAGAAGATGAGCGGTGACATGGCCATCGACATCATGCGCACGCATCCAATCGTGCTCATTGGCGACGTTCTGCACGAGAATCCATTCTTCGTTCCGCCCGACCAGTTCCTGCGCGAACGGCGGAGCAAAGCGGGGAGGTGATCGTGACGGCTGCGGAGACAATCGATCTGCGAGACGCGGAGGTCCAGAGCCTTCGCCGATCGATGAACGACCTTCTCAGCGTCGTCGCGTTGCCCGCGATGTGGAGCGGCAACGGGGCGAACGAAATCGTTCACACGCTCACCGAAGCGCTGCGCGGCATGCTCGCGCTCGATCTTATCTACATCTCGCTCGCGTCGACGAGCGACGGCTCGGCGATCGAAGAAGCACTCGCGTCGCCGAGTCTTGAGCTGCGCAGCGGCGCCTCGAACGTCGGCGCGCAGCTGCGTTATCTGTTGGGCGAGCGGCGAGACCAGTGGCCGGCGACCGCCCGCGGCTCCTTTTTCTCGAAGGACCTGGCGTTCTCGATCGTGCGTCTTGGCCTCGGCTCGGACGTCGGCGTGATCGTTGCCGGCGCCGCGCGAGCTGATTTTCCAAGCGCGCAGGACAGGCTCTTGTTGAACGTGTGCGCGAGCCAAGCCGCGGTTGCGCTGCACGAGGCGAGACTCCGCTCGGAACAGAAAGAAGCACTGCGCGAAATGGCGTTCGATGCGCGCGCTGCCATTGACGGCATTCCCGGGCTGGTCGCCGTCTTGAGCCCGGACGGCGCAGTGGAGACTGTGAATCGCCAAATCCTCGACTATTGCGGCGCGACGCTCGAGGAACTGCGAAACTGGGGCACGAACGGAATCGTCCACCCGGAAGACCTTTCGCAGGTAGTGGGAATCTTCGGGCGGTCGATCGCTGCCGGTGTTCCCTACCAAATCGAGCAGCGTCTCAAGCGCTATGATGGAGTTTATCGATGGTTCGACAACCGCGGCGTTCCCCTTCGCGATAGCAGAGGCCGTGTTAGTCGTTGGTATGTCCTGCTGACGGACGTCGATGACCGCAAGCTCGCCGAGACGCTGCTCGCGGGAGAGAAGCAACTCCTCGAATTGATTGCATCGGGCCGATCGTTGCCGGACGTCCTCAGCGCGTTGTGCAAGGTTGTCGAAGGCGCCGCTCCCGATTGCTACTGCGACATTCATCCGATCGACTGGAGCGGCCCAACCATCGCGTACGCGGTTGCACCGTCTCTTCCGCGGAGCTACACCGATCCGATTGCTGGGACGCCGTTGCGTGGCGACGTCGTCCCCTGCGGCATCGCGGCGAATGAGAATACTCAAGTAATCTCGGAGGATTTCGATACCGATCCACGCTGGTGCACGGCGCCCGTTCGAAATCACGTGCTCGATCATGGACTGCGGTCGGTGTGGAGCACGCCGATCCGCTCGAAGACGGGAAGTGTGCTTGGAACGCTATGTATTTATCAGCGCAAGCGTGCGGTCCCCTCACTCCATCATCAGGACATCATCGCACGCGCTACCCACATCGCGAGCATCGCCATCGAGCGCCTCGAGGCCGAGGACGAGCTGCGTCGGAGCCAGGCGTCGCTCGCGGACGCGCAGCACCTCAGCCTGACCGGTTCCTTCTCGTGGCTGGTGGACAACGACATTCACTCGTTCTCCGAGCAGCTCTGTCGGATATTCGAGTTCGAGGACGACATCAAACTGACATTCGCGCGCCTCGTCGAGAGGATCCATCCGGACGACGTTCCGATTTTCTTCGAAAAGAGTGCGGCAGTGCGCGGTGGAAGCGACAGTCCCGACTATGAAATTCGGCTGCTCATGCCCGATGGGCGTCTTAAACATATTCTCGTATTCGGGCGCACGATCCGTCACGCGGACGGACGGCTGGAGTGCATCGGGGCAGCGCAGGACGTCACCGCGCAGCGACACGCCGAAGATGCGCTCAACAAGGTCAGATCGGATCTCGCGCACGTCGCGCGAGTGATGACGCTTGGCACATTGGCGGCATCGATCGCGCACGAAGTCAACCAGCCATTATCCGGCATCATCACGAACGCCAGTACGTGCCTCCGGATGCTCGACGCAGATCCGCCTAACGTGACCGGCGCGCGGGAGACGGCACGGCGGACGATCAGAGACGGCAATCGCGCCGCGGAGGTGATCACGCGACTGCGCGGACTCTTTCGGAAGACCGAGATCGTCGCGGAAGAGTTCGACATCCACGAAGCGGCGCGCGAAGTCATCGCGCTCACTCACCAGGAGCTGCGGCGCCAACGCGTCACATTGCAGACGGATTTTGCCGACGGCATTCCCATCATCACTGGCGATCGAGTCCAGCTTCAGCAAGTGATCCTCAATTTTCTGCTCAATGCAGTGGATTCGCTGAGAGCAGTCGAGCGGGATGACCGGCGAATCGTCATCAAGACAGTGGTGCGCGACGGCGTACAGCTATCAGTGCTGGATAATGGTGTCGGCCTCGCTCCCGAACATGCCGCCAAGGTCTTCGACGCCTTTTTCACGACGAAGGCCAACGGCATGGGCATCGGCCTGTCCGTCAGTCAATCGATCATCGAGCGCCACGGCGGCCGGTTGTGGGCGGCGCCGAACGACAGCGGCGGCGCGACGTTCTCGTTTTCGATTCCGTTGCCAGAACCGCGCGCGTAGCCAATACGAAGGTATCAATCGATACCTTCGTCCAATACGTGGCCTTTCGCACAACCAATGAGATTGCTCCCGCGTCGATTGCACGCAATCGCATACGCGGACGGGGCGCATTTTCACCTTGGTGGGCCGGAGGCCAATCGTATGCCAGAAGTGCCCGACCTCAATCGCCGCCGCTTTGTTGCTGCTGCCGCGGCAAGCGTTGCTGCGAGTCAGCTTGGTCTTCCCGGTTTCTCCAGGAGAGTTAACGCCATGACCAGTGTGATGACCGAAGTTGAAGCGGCTAGTGAGAAGAACACGGACATTCGTCCATTTCGGGTCAAGTTCTCGGACGAGGAGCTGGCCGATTTGCGCCGGCGTATCAAAGCGACGAGGTGGCCCGAGCGCGAGACAGTCTCGGATACAACTCAGGGCGTCCAGTTCGCGACCACGCAAGCGCTCGCGCGGTATTGGGCAACAGAGCACGATTGGCGCAAGTGCGAAGCGAAGCTCAACTCTTTCCCGCAATTCCTCACCGAGATCGACGGGCTCGACATCCATTTCATTCACGTGCGCTCCAAGCACGAGAACGCGCTTCCCCTAATCGTCACGCATGGATGGCCGGGCTCGGTCATCGAGCAGTTGAAAATCATCGAGCCGCTCACGAATCCCACGGCGCATGGTGGCAGTGCCGCGGATGCGTTTCATGTCGTGATTCCATCGCTGCCCGGCTACGGCTTTTCGGCCAAGCCGACGGCGCCCGGCTGGAATCCACCGCGCATCGCGAAGGCATGGACGACGCTCATGCACCGGCTCGGCTACACTCAGTTCGTAGCTCAAGGCGGCGATTGGGGAAACGCCGTCTCGGAGGTCATGGCGCTCCAAGCACCGCCGGGGTTGCTCGGCATTTCTACGAACATGGCGGCAACGGTTCCCGCGGAGATCAGCAAGGCGATGGCGACGGGCGAAGCACCGCCGGCCAGTCTTTCACCAGACGAGCGAAACGCGTGGAATCAGCTCGACTTCTTCTATAAAAAGGGACTGGGTTACGCCAACGAAATGGCACTCCGTCCGCAAACGCTGTACGGAATCGCGGATTCGCCAGTCGGTCTCGCGGCCTGGATTCTCGATCATGACGCACGCAGCTACGACCTCATCGCGCGGGTTTTCGCTGGCGAGAAGGAAGGCCTAACGCGAGACGACATTCTCGACAACATCACGATGTACTGGTTGACCAACACCGCGATCTCCTCCGCGCGTCTCTACTGGGACACGGCCCAGCTACCGGCGACGGGAGGATTCTTCGATGTGCGAGGAGTGGCCCTGCCGGTGGTCGTGACCGTCTTTCCAGACGAGATCTACGCCGCACCACGAAGCTGGGCCGAACGCGCGTATCCGAAGATGATCTACTACGCCAAACATGACAAAGGTGGCCACTTCGCGGCGTGGGAGCAGCCGCACCTGCTTACCGAGGACCTTCGCGCTGGATTCCGAACCTTGCGTAACCCAGCGGTGGGGCAGAGAACGTCTTAATGACTCCTGCGATCGGCCCAGTGCCTTTTCGGAGATAAAAACATGATCGATGGCGCAGAGATGGATCGCCGAGAATTCTTGGGTGCGGCGGCGATGACGCTTGCGGCGATTCGTGCGCCAGTCGCCGGCGACAGCGGTCTATCTCACTCGAATCAAGGCGTCGTGCAAGCAGACGCGCCGATATCATCGAAATGGTTCGAGGTCGTAAAGCAGATCGATGCGGGAACGCTCAACGTCGGTTACGCCGAAGCCGGGCCGGCAAACGGCCCGGCTGTGATGCTATTGCATGGCTGGCCGTACGACATTCAGAGCTACGCAGACGTTGCGCCGCTGCTTACCGCCAAAGGTTATCGAGTGATCGTGCCCTTTTTGCGGGGCTACGGCACGACAAGATTCCGTTCGAACGACACACCGCGAAACGGCCAGCAGTCCGCCTTGGCCGTTGACATGATCGATCTGATGGATGCGCTCCAGATAGATAAGGCAATCGTCGGAGGCTTCGATTGGGGATCGAGAACGGCCGCCATTATGGGCGCGCTCTGGCCCGAGCGATGCAAAGCGCTCGTGCTCGTGAGCGGCTATCTCGTCGTCAATCGCGAGGCGAACCAGCAGCCGCTGCCTCCGCGCGCGGAGCTCGGCTGGTGGTATCAGTATTACTTCGCAACGGAGCGCGGCCGACGTGGCTACGACAAGAATCGTTATGAGTTCAATAGACTCATCTGGCAGCTTGCGTCGCCGACGTGGAAGTTCGCTGACGCCACTTACGATCGCTCCGCCGCCTCATTCAACAATCCGGATCACGTTGCCATCGTCATCGACAACTATCGTTGGCGACTGAGTCTCACGAACGGGGAGGCGCGGTACGATGATCTCGAGCAGCGGCTCGCGGCGGCGCCCCTCATCAAGCTCCCGACGATCACGATCGCGAGCGATTTCGATGGTGCGGCGGCGGATGGAGCCACCTATGCCAAACAGTTCGGTGGTCACTACTCACACCGTGTGCTGCAAGGGGTTGGGCACAATGTGCCCCAGGAAGCGCCCGAGGCATTTGCGCAGGCGATCATCGATGCGGATCGCGCCGAGCGTTAGGCCCCAGGCGGTCGAAGCAATGCCGCGATCGTCACGAGCTGCGCCAATGATTCGGCGTGCATCTTTCGCATCATACGCCCGCGATGCGCCTTCACCGTGATCTCACTGATGCCGAGTGACGCGGCCACCTGCTTATTCAACTGGCCGGTCACGACCAGTGTCATCACCTCGCGCTCGCGTGGGCTGAGCGACGCAAGGCAATTCTCGAGTGCTAGCAGTTCCTCCTCACGCACGAGCGCTTTGGTGCTGCGCTCCAGCGAGCTCTGAATCGCGCCGAGCAATGCGTCGTCGCCGAAAGGCTTCGTGAGAAACTCGGCAGCCCCTGCCTTCATCGCCCTGACCGTCATCGGTACGTCACCGTAGCCGGTGATGAAGATGATCGGCATCTCGAGACGATCACCGGCGAGTCGCTGCTGCAGCTCGAGGCCGTTCAAGTCTGGCAGATGAACGTCGAGCACGAGGCAGCTCGGCCTGCGGGCGCGCGGGCGAGCCAGGAATTCCGTCGCCGAGGCGAACGTTTCGCACGGCCAGCCACTGTGCCCGATGAGCAGCTCCAATGACTCGCGCACCGAAACGTCGTCGTCGACGACGAAGACGACTGGCTTGCTCTCTGTCTCTAGCGGCGTTGTTCGCGGCGCCTGCAACGCTTGGGCGACTACCATAATCACCGTGGCGGTGAGGAGGTCGACTGGCTCTGTCCGAGGGCCAGGGTCACGGCCGTGAGCAGCGCCGACTCCGTGAACGGCTTGAACAAACAATCAACAGCACCCGTCGCGAGCAAGCGCGAACGCGTGCTCTCCTGGGCGTTGGCGGTGATGAAGACGATCCCGATTGAATGACCCTGACGCGCCAACTCCTTCTGCAGCTCGGGTCCGGTCATCCCGGGCATGGCAATGTCCAATAGCAAACACTGTGTCTCGTCCAGCGACGCCGATGCCAGAAATGCCGCCGCCGACGCGAACGTCTGCGGGCGGAACCCGAACTCACGCAGCAGGTCGGGAAGCGACTCTCGTACCGATTCATCGTCGTCGACGACGGCAACGAGTGGTCGATTGATCATTTTAGGGAGTGCTCACGTCTTGCACCGGGCGGCAGTAAAGTGCCACAGAACCAAGTGATGGTACACCGTCGCCAGGGCCGATCTCCATCATACCTTGGTGTTGCCTCGAGGGCGATGGGTGCCACGCGCGCCCTGTCGATACCATGGTACAATGGAACCAACGGGGCGCTCATCCCATCTCTTGTGCCCTGGAAGCGGTGAGCTAGCGGCTTGCATCCCAGCCCGCATGAGACCGATGCCCGATCGTCGCACCTTTCTCGAGATAACAGCAATCACGCTTGCCGGCGGGAGGTTGAACATGTTGCGCTCGTGGCAGCAGCCTTCAACCCCAACAGAGCGATCGGTAGCTTCGGACGAGCTCTCCGCGCTCGGGATGGCGACTGCCTGGATCAACTCGTCGGCGCTTTCTCGGGGCGATCTCGAGGGCAAAGTTGTCCTCGTTCAGTTCTGGACGTTTACCTGCATCAATTGGCTTCGCACACTTCCATACTTTCGGGCATGGGCCGAGAGGTACAGGAGCGCCGGGCTGGTGTCGATCGGAGTCCACACCCCGGAATTCACGTTCGAGCACGACCTAGACAACATAAGGAGAGCGGTCGCTGCGCTGAAGGTCGACTATCCGATCGCTGTTGATAGCGACTACGCAATCTGGCGCGGCTTCAACAACCAGTACTGGCCGGCCCTGTATCTACTCGACGGTCGAGGACGCGTTCGCTACCACCAGTTCGGTGAAGGTGAGTACGCCGCGTCCGAACGAATGGTTCAGCAGCTGCTCACGGAAGCGGGTTCGCGCGACGTTACCGGGGGACTGAGCTCAGTGGAGGGACGGGGCCTCGAGGCGGCTGCCGACTGGCGTGACCTCCGGTCCCCCGAGAATTATCTCGGTTACGAGCGGACGGAGCGGTTCGCGTCTCCTGGCGACATCGCGCCTCGACGCCGGCGAACCTACGCGTTGCCTGCCGAGCTGCGACAGAATGAATGGGCGCTGCAGGGGGATTGGACGATCGACAAGGACCGCATTTCGCCCAATCAGCCTAACGCGCGGCTAGCCTACTGCTTTCATGGCCGCGATCTCCATCTCGTCATGGGCCCGCCGAGCGGATCGCGTCCGGTGCGATTTCGTGTCTTGCTCGATGGTAATCCACCCAATGGCGCTCGTGGACTCGACGTGGACTCGCAAGGGAAGGGTGTCGCGAGCGAGCAGCGGCTGTACCAGCTCATTCGTCAGCCGAAGCCGGTCGTCGATCGCGTGATGCAGGTCGAGTTTCTAGATCCGGGGATCGAGCTCTTCTCCTTCACGTTTGGCTAGGAACGCCATCCCACACATCGATGCGAGAATCAGCACTGGCAAACGTGACCGGCAGCGAACGCGTGGCGGAAAGTGTCAGGCCAGCGCCGCCTAACGCCGAGGAACGACTACGCGCACTGAGTCTCCAGCTTCCGCGCTCTCCGGAACCCTTCGGCCGGTACGTCGAGGCGGTGCAAACGGGTAATCTGCTCTTCCTCAGCGGCGTGCTCGCCACGGAGGGTCGGACAGCGAAGTTCCAGGGGCGCGTTGGTGGCGAGCTCGATGTCGAGGCAGGGTGGGCGGCGGCTCGCCTCGCCGCGATCAATGTGCTCGCCGTGGCGCGCGCGCATCTCGGATCGCTGGACCGGGTGACGCGCATCGTTAGGCTGACGGTGATGATCGCCACGTCGGGCGATGTGCGCGACCAGCCCAGGGTCGCCGACGGCGCGTCCGAACTGCTGGAGGAGATTTTCGGCAGGGACAAGAACCCCTGCCGCTCCGTCTATGGAGTCGCGAGCCTTCCGCTCGGCGTGCCCGTCGAATTGGAAGTAACGCTCGAGGTCTCGGTGTAATCGGCGCCGACGGGATGCGCTGCCGCGGCCTATTGAGTTGGATTCTATTCCTGCGACTCGCGGGAGTAACCCTGATTCCCATGACCATCGCACCGACACAGTCGTTGTCGCAATCCGACGGCGCTTCCGCTGCTCGGGACAAGCCGACCGCCTATCGCACCGTCCGGATCGATGGGCTTTCCATCTTTTATCGAGAGGCGGGCCGGAAGGACGCGCCGACGATTCTCCTGCTGCACGGACTGCCGTCGTCGTCGCGCATGTTCGAGCCGCTCTTTGCTCGACTTGCCGACCGGTATCATCTGGTAGCGCCAGACTATCCTGGCTTCGGCCACAGCGACTGGCCGGATCCAAAACAGTTTGCTTATACCTTCGATCGGATCGCCGACATCATGAATCATTTCACCGAGGCACTCGATCTCGCGCACTACACGCTCTACATGCAGGACTATGGCGGGCCGGTCGGATTTCGCATGGCGCTCGCGCATTCCGAGCGCGTCGACGCTTTGATTGTTCAGGATGCGGTAGCGCATAACGAGGGTTTGGGTGCGAACTGGGGCCCTCGCCGCGCGTTCTGGGGCGATCGTGCCAATAACGAAAGCGCGCTGCGCAAGAATCTCCTGTCCCTTGCTACGACACGCACACGCCATGTCGGCGATGATCCGAACGTCGAGCGGTATGATCCCGATCTCTGGACGGACGAATTCGCGTTCCTGAGCCAACCGGGCCAGGCGGAGATTCAAAGCGATCTTTTCTACGACTATCGCACAAACGTCGAGGCTTATCCCAGATGGCAGGCTTGGATGCGCGATCGTCAGCCGCATCTTCTCGTGATCTGGGGGAAGCACGACCTCTCTTTCGAGCGCTCGGAGCCGGAGGCCTATCGGCACGACGTGCCTAACGCGCGCGTTCACGTGCTCGACGCAGGCCACTTCGCGCTCGATACGGCGGCTGATGAAATCGCCGATTTGATCCGGGACTTTATCCCGCGGTGAGCTCTCTGATTGCCACCTGCCAGTTACAGTCGGTGGTGTATGCTGGTGTATGTTTTGCGCCTCAAAAGGCGCCAAAACGTTCGCGACTTTCGAGGTAGTCAGGTGCGGTAACGTGCGAATTCTAGCGACTTTGCACGCGTCGACCACGCTGTTCAACCATAATGGGGTTCAGGGGGTCGCGGGTTCAAATCCCGCCGTCCCGATTAAGTCAGTAATTGCTAACCACTTACGGCGGCTGCGGCCGCCGTTTGTCATTCAGGGGGTCTCCAGAACTCATACCCCAAACCACTCGCGCGTATGTCTCGACCCGGCAAGGGCTTTTGGCGCGGGGATCGACGGTCGGGCAATCGACTTCGTTAGGCGTGGGGTATGAGTTTCTGAATCGGGGTATGAGTTGCGCCACACCATTCATGGTGGCGGCCGGAGTAGAAGCCGAACCGCTTGGCGTCAACTCTCGAATCAATAGGAGTGTCTCATCCACCTGAACGCTTCGACTGAGCAGGCCGATCGCCTTGCACCGTCGGAGATCTCGAACCCCGTCCGCCATGCGCAATCTCAAACTCTCACTCCGCGCGCTGTTCAGGACTCCGTTCGTGACAGTCGTCGCAATCCTGTCACTGGCGCTGGGGATCGGCGCAAACGCCGCCATCTACTCGCTGTTCAACGAAATGTTGCTGCAGCCGCTGCCGGTTCCACATTCCGACCGGCTGGTCAATCTCGCCACCACGGGCCCGCAGGTGGGATTCTATAACTGCGGCCGAGCGGGGGATTGTTCCGAGGTCTTCAGTTACCCGATGTTCCGCGACCTTGAGAAAGCGAAGACTGCGTTCAGTGGGATCGCTGGCCACATGCCGTTTGCGGTCAGCCTCTCGATGCCCGGACAGACCCCCATCAATGCCGACGGCGTCCTGGTATCGGGGTCTTATTTCCCGGTGCTCGGCATTCAGCCGGCGATCGGCCGCCTGTTCGACCGCACTGACGACCAGGCCGTCCGCGTGAATAACGCGACGGTGCTCAGCTATGCCTTCTGGGAGAACAGCCTCGGTGCAGACCCGGCCGTGCTCGGGAAAGAGATCACGGTGAATGGCCAGCACCTAACGATCATCGGCGTCGCGCCGCGCGCCTTCGACGGCACGACCCTCGGCGCGCGTCCGGACGTGTTCGTTCCGATCAGCAATGTCGGTGTCATGACGGGGGGAGAACAGAGTACCGCCCGCAACGACCATTGGGTCTATCTCTTTGGTCGCCTCGCGCCTGGCGCCACCGTCGACCAGGCGAGTGCCTCGATCAACTCCGTCTACCACGCGATCATCACCGACGTGGAGTGGCCGATGCAACAGGGCCTGAGCGCCACGACTGCGGCACAATTCCGGGCCGCAGTCATCAAGCTCACCGACGGGCGCAAAGGACAAAGCTCGGCGATCAAGGACTCACGAACGCCCCTTACGCTGCTCTTGGTGGTCACAGGCATCGTGCTGCTCATCGCGTGCGCCAACATCGCGAATCTGCTCCTGGCACGTGCCGCGAACCGCACCATGGAGATGGCTGTGCGGCTCTCGCTCGGCGCCACGCGTCGCCAGCTCATCGCGCAGCTCCTCACCGAGTCGTTGCTGCTCGCCGCGCTCGGTGGGATCGTGAGCGTCGCCGTCGCCCACTGGACGTTGGCCGGCATCACCGCGCTGTTGTCGAGGGAGGCCGCTCGTGTATACGAGTTTCACCTGAGCACGCCGGTATTCGCGTTCACCGCCGTGCTATCACTGGCGACCGGGGTCCTGTTCGGACTCGCCCCTGCTGTCTCGAGCACACGGCCTGACCTGGTTACGGAGTTGCGCAACAATTCCGGCAAGCTCTCCGGCGGTCGGCGGGCCGCACGCTTCCGCACGTCGCTCGTGACCGTCCAAATCGCGCTCTCGATGGCGCTCCTGATCTCGGCGGGACTGTTCCTCAAGAGCCTCCAGAACATCGCCCGCGTCGATCTCGGCATACACATCGAGAACGTCGTTCAGTTCGGCGTCTCGCCGGGGCGCAGCGGATACGACGATATCCGCACTACAGCGCTCTACGACCGAATCGAGCAGGCGCTCGCGGCGCTTCCCGGCGTCAGGGGAGTCACCTCGTCTACCGTTGCACTGTTCGGGGGCAACAACCGGGGCCGAGACGTGTCGGTCCAGGGATTCAAGAAAGATCCGGATACCGACGCGGGGTCTCTCTACACCGTCGTGGGGCCGAACTATTTCCATGTACTCGGTGTGCCGCTCATTGCGGGACGCGACTTCACCGCTGCGGACAACGCGGGCGCCGCGAGAGTCGCAATCGTGAATGAGACGTTCGCGAAGAAGTTCAATCTTGGCCGCAATGCCGTCGGCAAGCGCATGTCCGTATACAACGACTCGCTAAACATCGAGATCGTTGGATTGGCCAAGGATTCGAAATACTCGAAGGTGAAGGACAAGATTCCTCCGGTGTTCGTGATTCCCAGGCGGCAGGCCGGCCGCAACTACGACGTGGGCGACAACACCTTCTACGTGCGAACAGCGTTGCCCACGGACCAGAGCATCCGCGCCATCCGAGCGGCGATGAAGAACATCGATCCCAATCTGCCGCTCGACGGACTCAAGACCTTGCCGCAGCAAGTCCACGAGAACGTCTACCTCGACCGGATGACCAGCACGCTGACATTGGCGTTCGCGCTCCTCGCTACGGTCCTTGCGGCGATCGGCTTGTATGGAGTGGTGGCCTACTCCGTAACGCAACGCACGCGAGAGATCGGTGTGCGCATGGCGCTCGGTGCCGACATGAGCAACGTGCGAGGGCTTGTCTTACGTCAGGTGGGCGCAATGACGCTGGTCGGCGGCGCCATCGGGATCGCCGCGGCGATCGGGCTCGGCCGAGCCGCGCAGTCGCTACTATATCAGCTCAACGGATATGACCCAGTAGTGATCGCCGCGGCGGCAGTTGCGCTCGCGACGGTCGCCTTCCTGGCGGGATTCTTCCCGGCGCTCAAAGCATCGCGGATCGATCCGATGCAAGCACTGCGGTACGAGTAAGGGAAGCATGGAGGAACCCGGGAGCCTAACGAGCCAATGAACTTATGCCCTGGCTCCGTTTCGGGGAGGACGTCACGCCAGCTACCGATTCTCATGATTGCCTCGCAATGGTCAGGGTAGTCAGTCGGTCTTGATCTAACGGCTCGCCGCAGCAGTTGCGATCGAACATCCTGACTGCGCCTCGTCGCGTTCGTATCGGCACTTACATTCGCGAACTGATTGCTCATCGAAGTGCGCTCGAAGGCTATCGAGCAGGAAGTTCTTCGGCGCGCGTGAGAACATCGCGCGCGCCGAACGGCGAGGGTCATCGATCGGGTCACTCTCGAAATGTCCTAGCTTCGCAGCGCCACCGCCGGATCGATTCGCGCGGCGCGGAGCGCGGGAATCCAGCACGCCAGAATGCCGACGAGCGCCATCACCGCGGACACGCCGACGAGCGTCGCCGGATCGTGCGGCTGCACGCCGAACAGCAATCCCTGCATCAGGCGCGACAACGAAAGCGCGCCGATGACGCCGAGGCCCAGGCCGAGCACGACGAGCACACCGCCCTCGGAAATGATCATGCGCTGCACGCGGCCGCCGTCCGCGCCGAGACTCATGCGGATTCCGATTTCGTTCGTGCGCGCGCTCACCGCGAAGGCGAGGACGCCGGCGATACCGACCGCGGCAACGATGAGCGCGAGCAGCCCGAAGGACGAGACGAGCATCGCGTTCAGGCGCCGCGGCGCGACGCTCTCGTCGCGGATTTGCGCAACGGTCATCACGTGCTCGATCGGTTGATCAGGCGCCACCTGTCGTAGCGCCTTCGTCGCCGCGGGGGCGAGTGCGGCCGCATCGCCCTTCGCTCGAATGACGAAGCCCCCGATCGGGAAATCGGTCTGCGCGAACGGAATGAACACCGCCGGCAGCGGCACCGCGTCGAGACCACCGTCCTTGGTGTTGCCGACGACGCCGACGACCCTTCGCCAATCGTTCTCGGAGATGCCGATGAATCGAAGTACGTCGCCAGTCCACGCGATCCGTTGGCCAATCGGATCCCGGTCGCCGAACAAACGATCGGCCAGCGTCTTGTTGAGGATGGCGACTTTCCCCGACTTCTCGTCGTCGGTGGCCGTGAACACGCGTCCCTTCAGCAGCGGAATGCCCGACGCCTGGAAGTAATCGGGACCCGCGCTGCGATACTCGCCCTGCGGCTGTGCTTCACCGGGAGCGAGCGGATGCGTCTCCGCCTTGACGTCGAGCAGGATGCCGGCCGCGCGCAGCGGCATCGTCGATCCGAGGCCGACCTGCTGCACCCCCGGGAGCGACAGGAGCTGCTGCCGCATCCGCTGATAATCGGCGATCATCTCTTCCTTCTTCACGCCGTTGAAGTCCTTGGGGACTTCCATCGTGAGCATGGCATCGCTGGTCAATCCCGTGCTCACCTGCGAGAGCTGCTGCATCGTTCGCATCAGCAGTCCCGCGCCACTTAGCAGCATCACTGAGACCGCGACCTGCGCGACCACGAGCGTCTGCTGCAGCCGTTGGCGGCGGACGTTGGTCAGACGCCGCGCACCCGCCGACAGCGACGCGTTCAGCGACGACTCGCGCGCCAGACTCGGCGCGAACGACAGAATGATGGAGACGACGATGGCGAGCAGCAGCGTGAATGCGAGCACGACGCCGTCGATGCGGATCTCGTCGGCGCGCGGACTGTACCGCGCCGCGAGCGCCGTCAACATTCGCACCCCGCCGAACGCGATCGCGAGTCCGAGCGCGCTCCCGGTCAATGCGAGCAGCAGATTCTCGACGAGCAACAGCTTGCGGAGCCGCGCCACGCCGGCGCCGAGCGCGGCACGAATGACCAGCTCGTGCTCGCGCCGCACGCCGCGCATCAGCGTGAGGTTCGCGACGTTCGCGCACGCGATGATCAACACGAACCCCGCCGCGCCCATCAATAGATAGAGCGTCAACTTCGCCTTCTGCGCGAGGACGTCGCGGTACGGCGTGACAGTCACCTGGAAGTGCGATCCCGCGTCGTACGACTCCGGATACTGCCGGTGCACTCGGTCGGTGATACCGGCGACTTCGGCGCGGGTCTGCTGGAGCGTCGCACCGGGCGCCTGCCGTGCGATCATCTCCGTCATGCGATGGGTGCGGCCGGTGATCATCGTCGCGCTCAGATGATGCTCGCTATTCACCATGTTCATGAGGGCGTCGATCTTCGCGGGGAAGTACGGCGCGGACTGCAGCACGCCCACGACCGTCACCACCTTGCCGCCGACGCGCAGCGTTTTGCCGACGATCGATGGGTCGCCGGCGAACTTCTTCTCCCAGTACTCGTGCGTGAGGATCATCACGGGCGCGGCGGCGCGTCCATCGTCCTCGGGGCCGAAGGCGCGCCCGACGACGGGCGAGAGTCCCATGACGCTGAAGTAGTTGCCGGTCACGAGCCCCACCGACAGCCGCTCGGCTCGATGATCGTTGAGCAGCGTGACCGTGTACGGCGAGTATTCGGCGATACCGCCGAGGGTCTTCGACGATTCGCGGAAGTCGTTGATCTCGGGCACGGAGAACGCGATGTCCTCGCCGCCCGGCGCGTTCGTCGACTGGCGGAGATAGAGCAGGCGATCGCCGTCGCGGTTCGGCAGGGGGCGCAACATGACGCCGCGCACGACACTGAAGATCGCCGTGTTCGCGCCGATGCCAAGCCCGAGCGTGACGATCACGGCAAGGGCAAAGCCGCGGGAGCGGGAGAGGCTGCGCAGCGCGAAGCGAAGATCGGAGGCGAGCATGGGGGATGCCTTGGACCGGTTGAAGGGGAAGCCTGTAGGCCGTCGCCAACGGAGTAGCCGTGGCTTCATGCTAACGTCGAACGGGCGGACGGAATTCGACAAAATGGAGCAAAAAAAGCATCTGAGCGACCGATCGCCATCGGATCGTGCGCATTTGCGAGAGGCAGGTCAGGTGTTGATGCTCCAGCCCGGCTGCTACGCCACCGGGTGCATGATGCAGCCTCTCCCTGACCTGCAGGATGAAGGCATGGCTCGCGAGACCGAGGGAGGCTTGATCAACTGGCTAGCTAGTGAGTCTTCTGCCTCCCTGTTCCGGCGGTCGCGCCCGTAAGAATCGCGAGGGAAGCATTCACTCACTGCATGTCAGAATTACCATCTCAGCTACGGACGAGGAGACGAAATTACGGTAGCCTCAGCGAGGACAACACGGCATACATGGTAGCAGAACACCTGCAAAGGGTAGTCGCGATTTCCAAGGATTCGGTTTCCGCGGCCGTGCCACACGGTCCGATCGTAACTTGTCCGAAATGACACGGGAGTTCACGTGAGCAATTTCTCAATGGCGCGAGGAGGCGAGCGCGGGGCTGTTCTCGCGAAGCTGTGCCCGGGGTTCATCCTCGTGTTGTTACTTGCGTCGCCTGTGAACGCGCAAGCCGCGCAAAAGGACTCGAGCACGCGGCACAGCACGGCAGCTTCTGCGGCGGTGCCCAGGCCCGGACAGTTGGTACATCCCTCGCTGGGGGCGCCGAAGGATAGCCTTCAGGCGGTGAGGATCGCCGAGCGTGTACTGCGCGGCAACTCCGCAAGGGGTCTGTTCAGCGTGACTGTATTCACAGCTGTTGACGGCGGGTATTTGATCAAGTTGAGACCTGAACCAGTGACCCCGGGCGGCGGCGGACTCGTTTGGGTCGAGTCCGACGGCAGCGTGCGGATACTCAGACGCTATCGATGAATCTGAAAGCTTGAAAGCGTGCCGACTGGTGTTGTGCACGCGCATCTCTCCCTCCCTTGACCATTCGACAGAAGCGCGTTACCCTCTCCCTTGTCCATTCGACAAGAGAGACCGCATGGCCGCCTCGTCCGACGTCCTTCAGGGAACCCTCGACCTCCTGGTGCTGAAGGCGCTGGCGCTCGCGCCGATGCACGGGTGGGGCATCAGCCAGCGCATCCAGCAGCTCTCTCGCGACGCGCTACGGATCGGCCAGGGATCGCTCTACCCCGCGCTCTATCGGCTCGAGCGAAAGGGATTCGTCAAGAGCGACTGGTCGACCACCGAGAACAATCGCGAAGCCAAGTACTACCAGCTCACCGCGGCGGGCCGCCGAGCCCTCAGCAGCGAGCAGCGCGAATGGCGCCGCTTCGCCGATGCCGTGGATCTCGTTCTCGTCGCGGAGGGCTGACCGATGCCCAGCGTTACGTCGGTGCGAATGTGGCTGCGCGCGCTCTTTCATCGCGACCGCATCGAACGGGATATGTCGAAGGAGATGCAGTTCCACTTGGAGCGAGAGACCGAGCTCAATATCCGGCGCGGCCTGTCGCTCGACGAGGCGCAGCGGGCGGCCCGCGTTGCATTCGGAGGAGTCGAGCAAATGAAAGATGCGAGTCGCGACACGCGCGGCACCGCGCACATCGAGTCCATCGCGCGCGACATACGCTACGCGATTCGATCGCTCAAGAACCGACCCGCCTTCACACTCACCGTGATCGCGACGCTTGCCCTCGGCATCGGCGCCAACGCGGCCATCTTCACGCTCGTTGACGCGCTGCTCCTGCGCCCGCTGCCGGTGGCGCATCCCGAGCAACTCGTGATCGTGAGCGATCCCGCTCAGGTGAACAACAACAACGTTGGCTCTCCGGTCACCGACTTCGTGTCGTTCCTGCTCTATCGGGACGTGCGCGCACACAACGCCTTGTTCACCGACATGTACGCGAGTGGGGGGTCCGGTCCGATCGACGTGAAGATGGGTGCGGGCACCGATGCAACCGCGGAACAGCCGCGCGCACGATTCGTGACCGGCAATTTCTTTTCCGTGCTCGGCGTGCCCGCGTACGCGGGCCGCACCTTCACCGCGGCCGAAGACGAGGCGCCGGGCGAAGATCCCGTCGCCGTCCTCACGTACGACTATTGGCAGCGTCGCTTCTCGGGGTCGTTCGCCGCGATCGGCAGCGTCATGCGCGTGAACGACGTCGCGATCACGATCGTCGGCGTCACGTCGCCGGGGTTCCGTGGCGACATCGTCGGCCAGCCGTTGGACTTCTGGCTCCCAATGATGATGGACCCCGTGATTCAGCCGCGTATGAATCTGCTGAACGACCGCGGGTGGTCGTGGCTCATGATGATGGGCCGGCTCAAGCCGGGTGTCACGCTCGAGAAGGCACGTCAGGAGATCAGCGCGATCGAGGCGAACGCGATTCGCGAACATCTGTCCGGCCTCGAGTTGTCGCAGTTCGACGAGAATCTCGAGCAAACTCCGATTCATGTCGTGTCGGGTGCCCGCGGGTTCTCCGAGCGGCGCGCCGAGTATGGAAAGGCCCTGTGGGTGCTCATGGCGGCGGTCGGTTTGGTCATTCTCGTCGTCTGCGCGAATGTGTCGAGTCTCATGCTCGCGCGCACCGTCGCGCGTAGCCGCGAGATGACGGTCCGCATGACGCTCGGCGCGGGCCGCGGGCGGTTGATTCAGCAAATGCTCATCGAAGGCACCGTGCTCGCGATCGTGTCGAGCGTGCTCGGGCTGCTCGCGGCGACCTGGGGCACTCGGGTGTTGCTCGCGAACGTGAGTAGCGCCTCGAACCCGATCGCCATCGATACGACGCCCGATGCGCGGGTGCTCGCCTTCACCGCGACGATGGCGCTTGCGTCGGTGCTTCTGTTCGGGCTTTTGCCTGCCTTCCGCGCGACGCATGTCGATCTCGCGACGTCGTTGCGCTCGCAGGGGCGCAACCTGATGGGCGCGGCGCGAGTCGGGGGGGGCCGCCTTCCGTTCGGGCGCGCGCTCGTCGTGGCGCAGATCGCCTTGTCGATGTGGATGCTCATCGGCGGCGGCTTGCTCGTGCGCAGCATGCAACAGCTCCTGCATAGCGACCTCGGAATGGATCGCGATCACGTGGTCGCGGTGCGCGTGCGGACAGCGCGCTCGCAGTATGTCGGCGCGCGGCTGGCGCAATTCAGGCGCGACCTCGTCGACCGCGTCGCCCGATTACCCGGTGTGGATGCGGCCGCCTTCGCCGATCACGGATTGTTCAGCGGGGGCGCGTGCGGCCGTCACGTCGATGTGTCGGGTTTCATTCCGCAAGCGGATTCGGAACGCCAGGTCGCATGCGACAACGTCGGCCCGAACTTTTTCCATGCGATCGGCGCGCGCTTGATTCGCGGCCGCGACATCGAGGCGCGCGATCTCGAGACCGGGCCGCCTGCCACGGTGATCAACGAGACGATGGCGAAGCGGTATTTCGCTGCTCGCGATCCACTCGGTGCTACAGTGACGGTCGACAGCGTCCGGTACACCATCGTCGGGGTCGTGCGGGATTTTCAAAGCAGCGACGTCCGCGGCAAACCGCGTCGCGAGATGTACCTCGTGTTCAACGATCCGACCATGGGCGAGACTGGGCAAGCCAAACTCTCGGTGCACGTTCGCGGGAATCCGTCGCGCTTTGTAGGACCAATTCGTCGTGCGATCGAAGAGGTCGATCGGACGCTGCCGATCGCCGTCGATCCGGTGAACGACCTCGTGCGCGACACCCTCTCGGAGGACGTGCTGCTCGTGCAGGTGACAACCTTCTTCGGCATCGTCACGTTGGTGCTCGCGGCACTCGGTCTGTACGGGGTCACGGCGTATTCGGCCAGCCAGCGCACCAGCGAGTTCGGATTGCGCGCGGCGCTCGGCGCGGAGCCGGGCGATGTGACGAGAATGGTTCTCGGCGAGGCGGTGCGCCTAGCGATTGTAGGAGTTGTAATCGGCGTGCCGGCCGGTCTTGCGGCAACGCGGCTGATTCGGGCGCAGCTCTTTGGCGTCGGCACGATCGACTTGCCGTCGCTCAGCATGGCGATCCTCGTGCTCGTGGCCACGGCCGTCGTCGCGAGCTACTTGCCGGCGAGACGAGCGGCGAACGTCGGCCCGTTGGAAGCGCTGCGGCTGGAGTAGCGAGCCATGAGCCGCGCTCGCTACTCCGCTCGTATCGCGACGAGAGGACTGAGCCGCCGCGCGCGAAGCACCGCCGGATAGGTCGACGCGATCGACGCGAGCGCGAGGACGAGCGCGGCGACGACGTACACTTTGACGTCCAGTGCATCGACGCCGTAGAGCTGGTGGCCGAGCAATCTACCTGCGACGAGACCGCCCGCGAGACCAGTCGCGATGCCGGCCAGCCCCACTCATCCTTGACGGTCGGCGCCTCGCCGGCGTCATTGCGTTCCTCGCGCTGTTCGCCGTGCCTAACGCCGCATCCGCGCAGCACGAACGTCACCCGGCAGCAAAACCCGACTCGACGCACGGCGACTCTCTGGCCAAGCGAGCCGCGGCGCGCGATACCACGCCTTCAATGCCGGGCATGCCAGGCGGCGGCCACAGCATGGGGGACATGATCAACGGCCCACTCGGGATCTCGCACGTCCGCATGGGATCGGGTACCTCCTGGTTGCCCGATTCCTCGCCCATGCACGCCAACCATAAGATGTGGGGCGACTGGACGGTGATGCTCCACGGCGTCGCCTTCGGACAATACGATGACCAGGGCTCCAAGCGCGGCGACAAGCAGCTCGGCATCGTCGACTGGGAGATGGTGATGGCGATGCGCCGCGTGGGGACCGGCGCATGGTAACCGAGGCGATGCCGGCAATGCAGCACATGCCGGAATGAAGATGCCCAACGACTCCGCGCGAACGAATCCCGAGCTCGGTGGCGAACGATGACCCACGATTCTCCCGAACAGCACGAGCACCACACGCCTTCCGGCGACCATTTGTCAGAGAAGAGTCACGAGTCGCACGGAATGGCAGACCACGCGCACGGGCACGAGGGACATGATCGACATGCCGGTCATAGCGTGGCGATGTTCCGCGACAAGTTCTGGATCTCACTTGCCCTAACGATTCCCACGCTCCTCTGGGGCCACATGCTCCAGCGCGCGTTCGGTTATCAGGCGCCGATGTTTCCAGGCGCGATGTGGATTGCGCCAGTGTTCGGCACAGCGGTGTTTCTCTATGGCGGGAGCGTCTTCATTCAGGGAGCGATCAGCGAGCTGAAAGATCGAGTGCCGGGGATGATGACGCTCATTGCCCTGGCGATCTCGGTCGCGTTCGTGTTCAGCGCGGTGGTCACGATCGGCTTTCCTGGCATGCCGCTCTGGGAGGAGCTCTCGACCCTCGTGACGATCATGCTCCTCGGCCACTGGATCGAGATGCGCTCGATCTCTCAGGCACAGGGCGCCTTGAAGGAGCTCGCCAAACTGCTTCCGAACACCGCCACGCGCGTCGTTGGCGACCGCACTCAGGAAGTGCCCATCAGTGAGCTGAAAGACGGAGACGTCGTCCTCGTTAGGCCCGGCGCGAGCGTCCCAGCCGACGGCATCGTGCAACAGGGCGCGACTGGCGTCAATGAGTCGATGATCACGGGCGAATCGCGTCCCGTCGAAAAGAAGGAAGGGGACAAGGTCATCGCCGGAACCGTCAACGGCTCTGGTTCGCTGCGCGTCGAAGTCACCGGCACCGGCGACCGTACTGCGCTCGCCGGCATCATGCGACTGGTCGAGCACGCGCAGAGCTCGCGATCGCGAGCGCAGACGCTCGCCGACCGTGCGGCGTTCGCGCTTACCCTCATCGCGTTAGGCGCTGGCGTCGTCACGCTGATTGTGTGGCGTGCCATCCGGCCCGGCGACCCGGCCTTCGCGATCGAACGCGTCGTGACGGTGCTCGTCATCGCGTGCCCGCATGCGCTCGGTCTCGCGATTCCGCTCGTCATTGCGATCTCGACCACGCTTGGCGCCCGGAGCGGGCTCCTCGTTCGCGATCGGCGCGGTCTGGAAGCGGCGCGAAATCTGAACGCGGTGGTATTCGACAAAACAGGCACTCTTACCAAGGGTGAATTCGGCGTCGCCAATATCGCCACGGCCGACGGCATCGAGCCTAACGAGGCATTGCGTCTCGCGGCCTCCGTCGAGGCCGACTCGGAGCATTCGATCGCGCAGGGCATCGTGAAGACAGCGCGAGAGCGCGGGCTCGATGTGCGTTCGCCGGAAGGATTCGAGGCGATTCCGGGAAAGGGAGCAAAAGCGCGCGTGGAGGGCCGTGAGCTCTATATAGGTGGTCCGGCGTTGCTTCGAGCGCTTGGCTTGACCGTCCCCGAGAAGCTCGCGTCCGCGCCGAAACGGGCCGAGGAGGAAGGCAAGGCTTCGATCTACCTCGCTGACCGCACGTCGGTGTTGGCAGCATTCACTCTTGCCGACGTCGTGCGGCCCGAGTCGCATGAAGCCGTTCGCGCGCTGCATGACATGCGGATCGAGGTCGTCATGATGACGGGCGACGCTGGCCCAGTCGCGCAAGCAGTGGCTTCGGAGTTGGGGATCGATCACGTGTTCGCCGAGGTGCTGCCGGATCAGAAGGCGTCGAAGATCGAAGAGCTGAAGCACGGTGGGAAGCGCGTGGCCATGGTCGGAGACGGAGTGAACGATGCGCCCGCACTCGTGACCGCCGATGTCGGCATAGCCATCGGCGCGGGGACGGATGTCGCGGTGGAAGCAGGCGACATCGTGCTCGTGCGCAGCGATCCGCGGGACGTGCCACGTATCGTTGCCTTGAGCCGCGCGAGCTATCGCAAGATGATTCAGAATCTGTGGTGGGCCGCTGGCTACAACATCGTCGCTATTCCACTCGCCGCCGGTGTCCTCGCGTCGCGGGGCATCGTTCTCTCACCGGCCGTGGGTGCGGTGTTGATGTCAGCGAGCACGGTGATCGTCGCCGTCAACGCACAGCTGCTGCGCCGGGCGAAACTATAGCGCGGCGGATGCCGCCGTCGCCTCTCGTCGCGCGATATGCCACCGACGCGCCGCGACAAGCGCCCAAATTGCCTCGATGACTCCGAACGGCCATGCGCCCTGCAGGAATCCGTACGCCGATCCGAGGCAACAGGCGACAGCGAAGCCGAGCGTGAACCAGCGAGGTCGAGGTAGTGGCCAGCGCTGTGTGGCTGGCCCCACCCCATTCCGGGCAGAAGCCGCACGCTTTCGCACAGATGCGCACCAACGACAAGGAGCAATCCGAACGCGCCGATGGCCTGCAAAGCAGGTCCGGAGTGAACGCCATACCTTAGGCGCAGCATGCTCCAGCCGAACAACGGCCCGACAAACGCGAAAGCGATCAGAACCCTCAGCAATGTCCGATTACACCAACGCGGTTGCAATGCCGAATAGTGATCCGGTGACGAGCCACACGTGACACCGGCTACGGCGGTGATCACGGCGAGCGCAAATACCGCAGGCACTCACTCCGAATGATTAAGAAGGCTAGCCTTCGCGACGGTACCAGTGGGCACTCCGATCACGGCCGCTATGCGCCCGACGGAGCTCGCAGTCTCGGCTCAGTCGCCCTGAGCCAGATGGAAGGACATCCCGAATCGAATTTCTTTTGAACGAGTAGGCTTGGGGCGCGCCGTCGGAAGGACGAACCTCGACATGCGCCAACGCCACTCGGCAAATAGATCGACAGAGGCAGCGAGTGGGACCATGCTCCCAACTCCATAACTCCAGTTCTTGGTGGTCGCACGCACGTTCGCCGTATCCATCGCCGACTTCCCCATGCCGACGAATCCGTACGAAGCGGCGGTTCGGTTCCGACTGCCTAACGGCCGTCCAACCAGCGCGAAGACTGCGTCAACATCTGCGGTCCAGGGGCGCAACCACATCGTAGCGCCCAACGTGCTCGCCGATGTGTTCCTGAGTGCGACGTGTCCCGACGCGCGAAGGGCGAACCTCGGGCTGCTTGCGAGCGTCAGTGCCAGACCACCCAACGCGCCCGTGCCGGTCTTGGCGGGCATCGAAAGCGCGGGCTGATCGAGGCGTCGGACTGCTGCGCCATCACAGGGAAGGCGTTGCCCGCGATCATAGCGGACAACAAGACGCTGCTGAGGCGATAATGGCGCAAGTGGCTCCCGGTACGGCTCGTCCGAGAACCATTCCCGGCGATTACCCGCTTCTCAGACTGGCTGGGAAGACTCCGGTAACCATGATTCCTAGCGCCCCCCGACGATATCAATCGTTGCTCGGATGAGGTCGCGAGAGAGTCCCAGCCCGGCCGCGTGCTCATGTCGATCGACTGGGGTGGTCAGTACGCGCAATTGCGGTACGGGCTCACATTGGAAACGGCGGCGGGGAAGCTGAGGCTCTCGCGCGGTTTTGAGGGCGCGATCGGCGTGGGACACGGTGACTGGGATTTTCTCACGGAAGAAAATGCGGTAGAATCGATCGCTCTGCTCGGGGAGCTGATCGAGGATGTCGCGCAGTGGCCGTCGCGTCTCACGATGTGATGTCGCTACTGCTGCTCCAACGAGAGCCGCACGGTAGCCGGCAGTATCTGCGCGACGACATCTGAAGGCGTGCGCGCAGCCTAACGGCGGCAGCCGCTATTTCAGCAGCGACGAGATCGTAACGATCGCGACACTCAGGGCGATCGCGATCGGAATTCCGAGCCATCCATCGCTCGACGGAGCCTTCAGCTCGGCGCGCAGTTGTCGACCGCGCCGAAGGTAGGCCCACACACCGCCGATGCCTGCGGCATAGAAGACCCAGCCGTAAAGGGTGCGGAGCAAGACGAATCCAATGAATCCGATGTACGTCAGCGGAAAGAAACTGAGGAGCAGGAGATACAGCGCGCCCGCCGTGCCGATGCCCGACGCGAGCGCGGCCGCGAACCGCGTCGGTCGGCGAGTCGTTAGGTGCAACACAATCGCGAGAAAGACGAACAGCCCAATGAGCGGGCGTCGCGAAGCGCCGTTCGAATGCTGGCCGAAAATGCGGAACAGAACCGCGTAGGCGATCGCGTAGAGCGCCGTGCCGATCCATATGAGATCATTGTTGCCGGACGCCAGGAGCGTCTCGAGGCGGACCAATGACGGTCGGTATGCGGAAGCGATCGTCACGATGCAGCTGCAGTACGGCAGCGCATTCGCCATGATACCACCGAACTCGCCGAAAATTCGGTATTCGGTGAGGAAGGCCCCGAGCGCGACGAGCGACGCCAGGATTACCAGTCGCGTCGCCCTCGCGGTCCGTCGCCAGTACACGGCGCTCGCGCCGAGCGCTATCGCAACGATGAAGCTGCAGACGGTGATGCCGCGCCACATCCGCTCCGCCGCGCTGCCGGGTGCGATCACTTGGAACACCGCGTCGTTCAGTCGCGTGTCGCGGTAGAGATGTCTGGCGACGAACAGCAGCATCACGCCGAGCAGGCCGAGTGTCGTCCGCGCGAGGCCAGTCTGGTCTTGGACGCCGGTGGCGCCTGATTGTGGTTGTGCCATGTGGTTGGGTCTCGGCGCACGTACCGTCTGGTAAACGCTTCACCGAGGCATGGCGTAACGGTGACGCACGTCCCGCTCAACGAGTCCCCAGCGGCGCGCGAACGCTACTGACGGCGTGCCACCAATGCTCACCACCACACCGCCGGGTTTCACACACTGGAAACTCCTCACGAGTGTGTCACCGCCCGCACTGTCCAGCACCACGTCACACTCTTTGGCCACGTCTTCAAACCGTGAACGCCGGTGATCAATCGCGACATCGGCGCCCAAGCGCGCAACCAACGGAAGCGACGCCGCTTGTTCGAACGTCAGGTTGGTGGGTTTGAGGGCCGCGGCGCCTTCGCGTACAGCGGCAAATTCGGCAAAGGTTCCAATGCGGTCCTTGTCCACACGCGCATAGACCGCATCGCCCTCCCTCACCGTCACCGAGTCATTGTTCCCATAATCTTGCCGGCGGGGAGCCTAACGCCTAACGATGGCGGAGAGATGGTCGTCGGCGGATTGCCCAACACGGGCGACCATATCAGCAAGACGGTCGTTGTCGACGACCGCCGCCTGTTCGTGAACATCGGTTCGGCCTCGAACTCCTGTCAGGTGGCGAACCGCGTCGCCCAATCGCCGGGCGTGTTCCCCTGCCCGGAGCTCCCAGTACGCGCGGGCGTGTGGCTCTTCGATGCGCGCGGTACGAATCAGACCGAGGCCTCGGGAACGCATTACGCCACTGGCTATCGCAACCTCGTGGCACCGGCGATGAATCCGGCGAATCGCGAGCTGTACACCGTGCAGCAAGGCCGGGACATGCTCTTCGAGAACTGGCCGCAGTTCTATACGCAGGATCGGACTGCAAATCTTCCGGCTGAAGAGCTGGCGCGGGTCTTCAAACGAGGAGAATGGCGTTGCAGCAGCTCTCGACGAGGTGGGCGAGAGTCTCGTGCATCGGTGGATGCGTGGTAGCGTGTCCGGCTACCAGCCGACCGTCTCGACCACCATCACGCCACCCTCTCCCGTCGGCATGACTATCGCCCCCAGCAGCGCGCGGTCGAGCTTCGTGCGCTTGTGCGTATGGGCGTAGTGCACGACGCGGGTGCCGAAGAAGGTGCCAAGGAAGGCGCCAGCGACGACGTCGCTCGCCCAGTGCTGGTTCAGGTACATGCGCGAAACGCCGGGTAGGAGCGCGAAACCGTAGAGTAGCGGCGCCGCGATGGCCTGGCCGCCGGCGTTCCGCTCGCGCATTTCCTGCAGGATCCCGGAGGCCACGACGAAGCCCGCGGCCGAGTGGAGGGAAGGGAAGGCGCGGTAGTCGTACTTTGTGAACCCCTTTCCCCAGTGGAACGAGTATGCAGAGTCGACGTTCACGCTCGGCCGTGCGCGGCCCAGGATACCCCGCACCACCTGGCCCATCACGCTCGCGAGCGCCTGCGCCTCGATCAGGTGCAGCGACACGTCCGCGAACGTCGAGTCGTGCGCGAGGCGCCCATAGCCGTAGGTCGCCACCGTCGCCCAAGTGAGGGTCGTCGCGCCGGTGAGATTGCTGACGTCCTGCACGAAGCGATGACGTGACGAGGTGCCCTGGACGTCTGGCTGCTGCATCCACCGGGCGATGCGCGTGTCGAAGAGCGAGACCGCCGCGCTGCTCGCGACGCCGATGCCCGCCGTGACGAGGTCGCGGCGCGTGAAGAAGGTCTTGGGCACGTGCGCCGAATCGGCGGCCATCGTGGGCGATCCAACACTGGCGTCCGCCAACTGCGCCGCGAGCGAAGTCGCCGGAGCGGCAAGGGCGAGGGCGAGGAGGACGCGGAGCAACATGGCGGAGGAGAGATTGAGCGAGCTAGTCCTTGTCTCCGCGGTCGACAGCGGCGCGCACCCATGGCGCACGCACTTCGCTAGAATGAATGCCGGCTCTACCCAGCAGGGGCCGAACGGGATGGCGGAGCGGACTCGCATCTCTCGCAAAATAGGAGTTCGAGGTTACGGGACGGCTACAATGCCGCACTCGAGCTGGCCAACTGCAGCACCTAGACGGCGTACCTTGGTCTGGTACGACCTGCTTGATCAGATCGAGCGATAACCGCGCCTCGGGCTGATACCAGCTGACCGACGTCGCCCCTTTGGCGCGATAGGCCTGCTCCCAATGCGATTTCGCGTCCACCTCATAAATATGCGCGACGGAGATGCCGTCGGTGAGCTGACGTCTGGGCGCGGGCGTTTCGGGTCGCCGCCACCCTCATGATGTTAGGCGCGTGGCTGCATGGCGTCATGGCGCCGTCGTCAAGCGGCGCTACCGCTGTTTCCGCTTGGTGTCCTTCTCTTTGCCATTGCCATTGTGATTCTCGTTCGCGTTCTCGGCCTGTTTCTTCTCGAGCTTTGGCGCGAGATCGTAGATCGGCGGATTGTTCGAGGCGAATCCGATCTTGAACTGTGGCGGATATTTCATCAGTTCCTTCATGTACCAGCCCGCCTCACCCATTACCGGGACCGCCATCGGAATGTGACGCACACCGATGCTCACGTCCTCTTGCGGGTTGGAATAGAGATTGACCAGGACGGCGCCGCCGGTTTCGGTCGCGATGGGCCCACTGAATCCGCCGACGTCGCCTTTTGCGAAGAAGCCACCCTGAATCTCCGCGGTGAAGATGTACTTGAACTCGTCGACACGCATCATCGCGAAATACTGATTCAACGTGTACGGCCGGCTCTTTCGCGCCGACTCGCCGCTGTCCGCAAGCAGAAGACCCGTTTGATCGATGCCATCGATGTACGTCGTCTTCGGCACGAACTCCGCCACTTGCGCGCCCGGTTTCCCAGCAATGCTGATCGCTGTGTTGAACAGATCGGCCAGATCGAATAGGCCTTCCGATCGGCGCGGCTTGATCATCCCCTTCCAGTAGGCGAACGTCGGGACGCGCACGCCGCCCTCCCAGCTCGATCCCTTGCATCCGCGGAATGGCGTCCGCCCGTGCGGCGGAATCTCGCACTCGGGACCATTGTCAGATGTCAGGAAGATGAGCGTATTCTCGAGCTGGCCCGTTTCCTCGAGCGTCTTCACGAGCTGGCCGAGGATGTAGTCCATGTGCACCATACAGTCGCTGAACACGGTGCGCGCACGTGATTTCCCGGCCCACTCGTCCGAGGGATAGTTGTCGAAGTGACACCCTCGTGTCGCGTGATACAAGAAGAAAGGCTGCTTGCTGTCCTTCATTCGACGGAGGAACGACACACTGTAGTCCATCCAGTGCTTGTCGAGATCCTTGATGTACGTGAGGTCGATCGTTCGCACGCTTTCACACTTCTCATGATTCGCCGTCGAACAGTGCACCTCGTCGTGATTGAACGGATCCTCCTCCATCATGCGAAACCGGGAGGGGCTCAACGCGACTTCAGGATTGAAGTACGTATCGCGCCATTCGGTGTACATGTCCGATACGCCCAAGAATCCCATGTAGTCGTCGTAGCCGACGTTCTGGGGAAGTGATCCCTTGTTTTCACCCATGTGCCACTTGCCGACACCCTGCGTGACGTAACCGAGCTGCTTGAGCACACTCGCAACGGTGACCGCGCCGTCGAGTCCGCCCGGCTCACCGTACATCGGCGGCCGGAGGATGCCGTGGTGCAACGGGTTCTGACCAGTGTGAATAGTCGCGCGTGTCGGAGAGCATGACGGCGTCGAGTACGCCGACGTGAGCACCAGGCCCTCATTGGCGAGCTTGTCCATCACCGGCGTCTCATTGCCGACGGCGATTCCGCCGCCATTGAAGCCGGGATCCATCCAGCCGACATCATCCAGCAGGAAGATCAGGATGTTCGGCTTCCGTCCGGTTCGCGACGCGAGCGCGGCGAGCTTCGCTCGCGCTTGTTGCTCCTGATCGGGATGCCGGATGACCGGATACATGTTGTCCACCAGCTTCACGTCTTTGAGATGCATGAACTGGTCGGGGTGATCGAATCCTCTCGCTCTCGTTGGTCCTTCGGCGCTGCCACGTGCGTTCTGCGCCACGGCGCCCTGCGACGACGCCAACAGCGCGGGGACGACGATGGCGAGCATCGTCGCGGATTTGGACTTGTGCATCTTCATCGCTCTCCTCGGGTAATCGAATGGAAATGGCCCGAGCGCGGTAGTTAGCGAAGAGCAAATGTGTCGAGTATCGGACCTAAGGCCATTACCTGTCGCGACGGCCTGAAGCTTGTCTCGTTAGGCAGCGCGCTTCGTGCGATCCGCCGGCGCTCGCGATGTGAGTCGCGGCGCGAAGCATTCGGTCAGGATCGGCCCGAGAATCGATGTGAACAGCATCAGCGCGAGCACCACATTCAGCATCCGATTGTCGAGCAATCGCTGACGCCTGGCATCGAAGGTGGCGAAGGCCACGAGCGTCGCTGCCAGCGTTGCCGCAACCTGGGGCAGGGTCAACGACCAGATCGTCAGCCGCTCGTCGCGCGTGTAGCGAAAGCGGCGGCCAGCGATCTCGGCGGCCAGGTACTTCCCGATCACTAGCGCGCCGACGATCGCGACGACGAGGCCCAGGTCGTTTCGAAGACTGTGCGCGAGCGAGCGCGGGTCGATCAGGAACCCAGTCGTGACGAAGAAGATCGGGATGAAGAGGGCATTGGCGACGAATCGCAGCTCGTTCTTCGCGCGCTTCCCCTGCGTGGCGGCGTTGAGCGCGAGGCCGGAGAGAAATGCACCGACGATCCCGGGCAGTTGAATCGCTTGCGCGAGCACGGCCGCGACCGCGAGGATCGCGACCATGACCGCGAAATACGCACTGTCGTCGTTCTCGACTCTCTTCAGCACCGCCGCGCCAACACGGCTCAGGCCGAAGAGAACGAAGAGAATGAAGCCCGCGATCTCGAGTATCTGTATCGCGATGCCGGAGACCGAGAAACCGCGCTGAAAGATGGACAGGCAGATCGCGAACACGATCAATGAGCACGTATCCGAGAAAACGGTCGCTCCGTAGACGACCGTGATCGGCTCGAGCTTCGTCAGGCCCAGTCGCGAGACGACCGACGAGGCGAGAAGTGTGTGCGACGCCAGCAGCGAGCCGATCACCGTCGCGGCAATCGCGTCGTATCCGTACGCGAGACCAACGGCCGTGCCGAGCAACAGCGGCATAAAGGTGGTGATGGCGCCAAACGAGATCGAGCGCGCTCGCACTCGCCGAAACAACTCCAGATCCACCTCGAGGCCCGCCATGAACATGAGCAACAGCTTGCCTAGCTCGCCGAAGAAATCGGCGATCGGTCTGTTCGTGCCGATGACGTCGAGACCGTGTGGTCCGAACAAAACCCCGGCCAGCAGAAATCCGACGACGGCGGGGATGCGAGCCCGACGCGAGAGCGCTGGGACGACGACGATCACCGCCAATCCCACCGCAAACTTCGCGAGGAGCGGCAGTGACAGCGCGTATGCGCGCAACCATTCCCATGAAGAAGTCATGGCCGGCGCGCCTCGTAACTGTGTCGTTCCGACAGTCGGCCGGCGAGAATCCGCATCGACATGTTCGACGGCTCTATCGCGGCGAGACGACGCACGTACTCGATGGCGCTGGTCGTGTCGCCGTGCTCGAGGAGCCGCGAGATGAGCAATGACAGCGCATCGCGGTCGAACGGGTGTCGCGACAGCACGCCGATCAATACCGCGCGCGCTTCGGCGCGTCGATTCGCGGCGCCGAGCGCAATCGCGTATACGTTTGCGTAACGCGCGACGTCGGGCGCGAGCCGCGCGGCACGAGCGAGCTCGGACAATGCTTCGTCACCGCGTTTGGCACGAACGAAGTACAGGGCCAAGGCATGGTGCGCCGCGGCGCTGGTTGGATCGATCGTCACGGCGGAGCGCAAGACGCGCCCGGCGTCGGCATCGCGATCGGTCGCGCGATACACGTCGGCGAGGTTCACCAACGCCGGCACGGAACGCGGGTCGATCGTCAATGCTTCGCGCAGCTCGCGCTCCGCATCGACGTACTGCCGTCTGCTCGCGTAGAGCAGGGCGAGTTTGACGTGCGACTCCGGTCGGTCGGCGTTGAAGCGCTCTCCGGCGAGGTATTCATCGAGCGGAATGCTCGCCACGGACGCGAGCGCGCGTGCCGCCTCGACGCGTACGGCGCGCACGTTATCGCCGAGCAATGGCGACAGCATGCGAACCCTCACGCTCGCGTCGGCTTCGGCCAAGCTCAGAACAGCCGCGCGCCGAACGAGCGCGCTGCTGTCCGACAGGCCCGCCCGGATGACGTCGAACGCGCCGTTGAACGACGGATCGAGTCGTGACGCCAGTCGCTGGAGCGCGCTGGCGCGCGCGATCGCCGGCTCTCCAGAGTCGCCGGCGATGCCGATCAGCAATCGCGTTGCACCGGAGTCGTCGCGCGTGCTCGCGGCAAACGCTTCGGCATAGCGTTGATAGCCACGAGGCACGTGTCCGTACCACGCTTTCACCTGCCGGGCTGCCCACGACGCGCTACGGTCCGCGTGACAGCTCGTGCACGCGTTAGGTACGCCGAGCGAGACGGAGAGATCCGGGCGAGGAACGCGAATGCTGTGATCATGTCGCTCATGAATCACCATATACGTCCGCGTCGGCATGTGGCAGCCGACGCAATCAGCGCCCTTCGACCCGGGCTGATGAAAGTGATGTTGCGAGGATTGATATGCCGCCGGCAAATGACAGCGGACACAGACCTGACTTCCAGGCGCACGCAGTGTGGCCGCGTGAGGCTCGTGGCAATCGGAGCAGACGACGCCGCGCGCGTACATCCGGCTCTGGACGAATGAGCCGTACTCGAAGACTTCGTCCTCGATCTGACCGTCGGCATGGTAGAGCTGATCGTCGAGCATGGCGACGCGATGCGTGTCGCCGAGGGGACGACCATGGACATAATCCTCGCTGAACTCTTCGCGACGCGAGTGGCAACGAGCGCATCGCTCCACTTCGTTGGCGCGCGTCAGTGGCGCGAACGCGACCTTCCCCCTCGACGAAGCGTGCAGCGAACCGGGTCCATGACACGCCTCGCACCCAACGTTGGGCGCCGCAAAGGTCGTGGCAAAGCTCCGCGTCGCCGGATCGTAACTCTTCTCTACCCCAGTCGAGTGACACTCGGCGCACATATAGTTCCAGTTCTGCCGGATTCCGGTCCAATGGAGCTCGTCGCCATGAGCGATGCGCTGATTCGGGTAGAGATGAAACCAGCGTTGGCCGCCGTCCGCGCGCGGTCGCGTGTCCCAGGCGACGCCGAGCGCCTGGAGGCGGCCGCCACCGAGCGCAATGAGATATTGCTGAAGTGGCGCCGTCCCGAGGGTGTAACGCACCGGATAGTCGCGCAGTACGCCGTCGGGTCCATCAGTGTTGACGACGAATTGGCCATCGCGGCGCGAGAACGTCGTCGTGACGCCTGCGTACCGATAGCGCGCATTCGCGAAGTCGCCGGCAACGGTCGAATCGTTCGGAGCGCGCATGGCGAGGTCGTGATGCGACCCGCGCCAGCGTGCGGTGACGCCAGCGTGACAGCTCGCGCACGTCTCCGTCCCGACGTAGGTCGCGGTCGGCGCATCGCGGTGGGCGAGACTTCGCGCGCAGCCATCCCAGAAGAGCACGAGCAGTGACGCTGCAATCGAGACGGCGGCGCTCGCGATGACGACGACCCGTCTGAGACGGCGATGCCGCGCAGGTGCAGGGCAATGCTGATTCCTCGCAGCCGGCAAGACGCCACCTAACGACGCTCGATCGGGTAAAGCAGGGCGAATATGAATCGCCACTGGTCGCCGCCGGCCGTGTCGGGACGCTTGCCATTGTGATAGTACTGCATGCCCAGGCTCACCGCCTGCCGGCCGATCTCCGTAACCTTTCCGAGTCCGATCCCGACCGGCAGTGTCCATCGCTGTCCTTCCGGCGCGCTCCAATCGGCGGTGATGATGGGAGCGGTCGTGATCGACCAGCCTGGCGGGATGTTGAAGCTTATAAAAGGCTGAACGGTGAGTGCGTTGATATCGGGGCCACTGTTCAGACCAGTAATTCTCCAGAGGTTGTTGGCGAGAACGCCGACAACCCATCGCCCCTCGGAGACGAGGCCCACTCCCGTCGGTCCCAGAGCCCACTGTCCGGTTCGCAACGCGTCGTTCGTGGCGGTCGGGATCGAGAGGATCGGTCCGATGCCCCAGACGAATCGCCCCGGTTGGCGCGGTGTGAAATAGACCTGCTCCTGAATGTCGCCGATGCCGGTCTCGCGTGTGTTGCCGGGCATGGGGACGTTGCCATACGGAATTATCGTGCGTGCGATGACGATCCACTCCTTATTGATCGGGAGCGGCATCACCGGCTGCACGTTGAGCAGCAAGGTTCGCGATTCGAATGCTCCCGCGGAGTAGTAATTGAACTGCAGCGGGAACGACGTCAGGTTCGCGACTGGATTCTGAGATGCTTTCGCCAAGTCAGACTCGTTCTGCGCGCTCCCAGCGCGCGACGCCAGCGCCGTTAGGCACGCAGCGAGCACCCGCGCCACGAGCCATCGTGATCGTCTCATGTCGCTTCTCGCGGTCGGATGGGACGTTGGGCAAGGTGAGCGGTTGAGCGGCGGCGAGGCATTGGACCAAGGCCGTACGTGGATCCGGCAATGTGCGTCCAGGGTCGCATGAGACTTCGCAAGGCCGAGCGCCAACTTTCGCGCGACACCTCAGCGGGGTTGAGCAAGTCTCGTGTCACGAAACACATCGCGCTGCTGGCAAGCGGCGCGGCCGCGCTGGCTGTCGGTCGACTACGATCACGACAATTTCCTGTACGACACGGACATGAAGGGCTTCATCCTCGGCGCCACGTATCGCTTCAAGTAACTTTCCTCGTTCTTTGCAACAAATTCGAGACGGCAGGGCACATCGCTGCGTCTCGAGATGCACCCAATTGGAGGCAATTCCCCCATTGACCCACGGCCATGCTTGCCATGATGACACATTACTTTCTTCGCCGAGTTGCTCTTTCTCTCTTCGGACCTGCGTCCATTCTCGGCGTGGTGACGACATCGTCAGTGAAGCTGGGCGGTGCACAAGTGAATCAGCCGCGCGCTCGTAGCGATCAGGATTCGGCGGTTCTGGTCAACTGCCTTCGCGCTTTGGTGGCGAGCCTCAGTCCTCTTGACATTCGGGAGGAAAGACACAACCTTCCTCCTGACATCCGGGAGGAACGCCCTTGGCCAAACCCACCGCCAACGAACAGGTCCTGCAGGGCACGCTCGACCTGCTCATCCTCAAGACGCTCTCGCTCACGCCGATGCACGGATGGGGGCTCACCCACCGCATCGAGCAGCTCTCCCGGAACGCGCTCCAGGTCGGCCAGGGCTCCATCTACCCGGCTCTCGTTAGGCTCGAGCAAAGAGGCTGGATCGACACGGAGTGGCGCATCACCGAGAACAGCCGGCGCGCGAAGTACTACCGGCTCACCGCCGCCGGACGCCGCGCGCTCGGTCAGGAGCTCGCGTCCTGGAATCGTTTCGTCAGCGCCGTCGGTCTCGTCCTCGCCGCGGAGAGCTGAACCGATGCGGTACCACGTCCGTGCTACACTCACTCGCGTCCGGGAATTGTTCCGCCGCCGCTCACGCGCCGCCGCCGAGCAAGATGAGGAGTTCGCGTTCCATCTGGAAATGGAAACGACGGAGAATATCCGACGGGGAATGAGCGAAGCCGAAGCTCGGCGCGCCGCCCTTCTTCGCTTTGGCGGCATGCAGCGCTTCCGCGAGGAGACGAGCGCTGCGCGCGGCGTGGTCGCGCTCGACAATCTGGCGCGTGATACGCGCTTCGCCGTTCGCCGCCTGCGCCGCGCGCCAGGATTCGCTATCGGCGTCATCGCAACCCTCGGCATCGGGATCGGCGCCTGGGCCGGCATCGGCTCGATCGTCTACGGCGTTCTCCTGCGCGATCTCCCGTACGACAAGCCCGATCAGCTGGTGCGCGTGGGCTTCATCACCGATGGAGTCGCGACGACGGGCGACCTACACTCTGCAGCCAGCTACTTCCACTTCGCGAAGAGCGCGCGGTCCTTCACAGAGCTCGGGGCGTATTCAATCAACGACGGATTCAATATCACCGACGGCGACGCGCCCGAGCGCGTGACCGTCGCCCTGATGACGCCGAGTACGCTCACTCTGCTCGGTGTTCGCCCGCTTTTCGGCCAGCTCTTAGAGCCTAACGACACTGCGTGGTCCAACCCCCGTGCAGCGATCCTCATCTCGGAGAACCTCTGGAGGCGGCGGTACGGAGCCGATTCGTCGATCATCGGCCGCCGCGTCTACTTCGACCACGGCTCCCGCGTCGTCGTCGGGATTCTTCCGCGTTCGTTCGCTTTTCCGTCACCGTCGGTGGACGTCTTCTATCCCGCGGCGATATCGGTCACCCCGCCGCAGATCACCTCGCGTTACTTCAGCGTCATCGGCCGTCTGCGCGACGGCGTCAACCCAGCAAGCGCCGCGGCTGAACTGAACGAGCTGATTCCGTCACTTTCGGAGCGCTTTCCCGCGATCACACCCGACATGCTGCGGCACAGCCGCGCGCGGATATCGGTGGAGTCACTCAAGGCCGCCACGGTGGCTTCGGTACGTCCCCAGCTCGTGCTGCTCGGCGTCATGGTCGCGGTCGTGCTGCTCATCGCGACGACCAACGTCATCAACCTGTTCGTGCTCCGCACGGAGCGCGCGAGTCAGGAGATCTCCATAGCGCTGTCGCTCGGCGCGACGCGCGTTGCGGTTGCGCAGCGCTTCGTCATGGAAGGGATCGTGCTGGGCACGGCCTCGGCGATCGTGGCGCTTCCTGCCGCCGCGCTCGCGTTGTCCACGAAATTCGGCTTCACGGAGCGCGAGATCCCACGTCTTCATGAAGTGTCGTTCACCTGGCACACCGTTGCGCTGGTGCTCGGGTGCGCGGTGCTGATCGGCGCCTGCGTGGGGCTCATCGCGCTGACGCGCGTGGAAATGGCGGCGCTGTTCGACCGACTCCGCGCGCCGCGCTCCACCTCGACCGGCACCTGGCGTCGCGCGCAGAACGGCCTCGTCGTCTTCCAGGTGGCGGTGGCGCTCGTGTTGCTCGTCGCGGCGGGACTGCTGGGCCGCAGCTTCTGGAATCTCCGCCACGCGAAGCTCGGGTTCGCGCCGGAGAACGCCATGGCCTTTCAGGTGTCGCTGCCATGGGGCCCTGACGGCTACGTGTCATACGGCAAGGCTGCGGCGTTCCACGCGAAAGTGCTCGATCGAGTGGCAGCGCTCCCCGGTGTCAGTTCCGTCGGCGTCGCGCTACGACTTCCTCTGGCGAGTCGCGGCGCGCCGATTCTCGACGTGCAACTCCATGCCAACGGTGACCCGGGGCGGCCGACGGTCGCGGCGGCGTTCAACGTCGCGAGCGCCGGCTACTTCCACACGATGGGGATCCCGCTGCGTGCCGGCCGCAGCTTCCAGTCGGGCGACCTGCGCGACACGCCGGCAGTGGTGGTGAGCCAACGCCTCGCGATGAATCTGTTCGGGACGACGGACGTCATCGGACGACACATCAACAGAACGCAGGAAGGGAGCCCGCCGACGGCATTGCGCATCGCCGGCGTGGTTGGCGACGTGCACTGGGACCGTATCGAGGACGGTTACGTGCCGATGGTGTACTCTCCGCTCCTGCGCGACGGTGACGGGCTGCCTGCCGACAGCAACCCACTGCGGTACCAGCCGATGAGCATGCAGTACTCGATACGTGGGACGCAACTGCCTTCGTTGGCGACGATTCAGGCAATTGTGAAGGAGCTCGATCCTCGTGTGCCTGCTACGAGATTCCGCACGCTCCGAGGTCTGGTGGACGAAGCGACGGCCCGCGTGCGCCTAACGATGCTGCTGATCGCGATCGCCGGCATCGCCGCCCTGTTGCTTGGCGTGATCGGTGTGTACAGCGTCGTTGCTTACGCGGCAAAGGGACGGGTGCGAGAGTTCGGAATCCGCCTCGCACTCGGCGCCGCGCCGACGCGCGTCGGCAGTATGGTACTCGGCGACGGACTCAGGCTGGTCGGGCTCGGCACCTTCGCGGGCCTCGTCGCAGCCCTCGGCGCCGCGAGATTTCTCCGCGCCCTTCTCTATGAGGTGAAGCCGACCAGCCTCGCGGAGTTCGCGGTCGCGACGGTACTGCTCGTCGTCGTATCGGTGTTCGCGACGCTTCTCCCCGCGCGCCGAGCAGCGCGCACCCACCCGGCTGTGGTGCTCCGCGGCGAGTAGCGATCCGACAAGACTCGCCGACGATCCGCGAGCCAGCTCTTTCTTGAGACCATCGTACTCTTACTCCAATCGGAGCGCCTCGACCGGCTCGATCCGCGTTGCCGCGCGCGCCGGAACTGCGCACGCGGCCAACCCCACCGCGACCGCAATCACGCCCGCGACGATATACGAGGCGGGATCGTGCGCCGTCACTCCCACGAGAAGCGACGCAGCGAACTGCGAAAGTCCCGCGGCGAGCAGCAGCCCCGCGATCAGCCCGACCGCTGTTGTCGTCAGTCCATCACGCAGCACCAGACCGAGCACTGCTCGGCGTGATGCGCCCAGCGCGGAGCGAATACCGAATTCGCGCGTGCGCGCGAACACATTGTAGGCCATCACCCCGTAGATCCCCAACCCCGCAAGCAGCAGCGCGAGCACGGCGAACAGCGCCGTGAGCGTCATCGCGACGTTCTGACGACGTACGATGTCGGAACGGACCTCGCGCAATGTCATCGGTAATAGCACCGGCACCTTCGGATCGAGCATGCGCGCGGCATCGGCGATCAACGGCTGCAGCGACGCGGCGTCTCCAGTGGTGCGCACTACCACCGAGCCGCCAGCAATCTGCGTCTGCTCGGCCGGGAGATATACGGTTTGCCGCGCCGGGGACATCGCGTCGTCCCTGACGTCATTCACGACGCCCACCACTTCACGCATCAGCAGCGTGTCGCCGGCGCTCCGCGCATAGAAATCGGTGAGCCGAATGCGAGCGCCGAGGGGACTCTCGTTAGGCCAGTAGCGCTTGGCCAATGACTCGCTGATCACGAGCACCGGAGCGTTGCCGGGCGTGTCGCCGGCGTTGAATCCGCGCCCCGCACGCACTCGGATTCCCATCGCCGCGAAATACTCCGTTGACGCCGTCGCCAGGATGGCGCTCGGATGCTCGCCGGGCTCCGATGGCCGTCCCTCGATCTCGAAGTGCGGCGAGATCCAGGAGCCATTCCATGGATTCGTAACGGTATAGCCGACCGCGGTAACGTTGGGCAGCGTGTGCACGCGGTGCACGAAGGACTCGACGAAGGCGCTCTGCGCGGCCGGGTCGCGATAGCGCGGGCCCGCGACGAGGAAGAACGACGTCTGGTGATTAGACATCTCGTAACCGAGATCGGTGCCGAGCAGCGTTCTGAAGGTGCGCACGAAGAGACTCGCGCCCACCACGAGCGCGACGGCAAGCGCCACCTGCGCCGAGACGAGGAAGCTCGAGGTGTGCGCTGACGAGGCGCCACGCGACGATCCGCGCGCCGCGCTGTCACCGAGCGTCTGACGCACGTCGACGCGCGTGGCGGCGAGGGCCGGGAGCGCGCCGAAGATGACTCCGCAGACGATCGACGCGGCGAGCGCGAAGAGCAGCACCCCGGCATCGATGCGAATATCACCGAGCCTCGGCAGCATCGGTCCGGCTATGCGCAGGAGCGACGCCTTGAGCGCGGCGCCCAGCACCAATCCGATCGATCCGCCAAGGATACCATAGAGAATCGTCTCGGCGAGCGTCTGCCGGATGAGGCGTCCGCGTCCGGCGCCGAGCGCCGTTCGGATCCCCAGCTCGCGGCGGTGCGCGGCGGCGCGCGACAGAAAGAGGCCGGCGATGTTCACACAGGCAGCGAGCAGCACGATGAGCGCGCCGCCCATCACCAGGCGCAGCACCGGTCCCGCGCTGCCGACGATGGCTTCATGGAGCGGCGTGGGCAGCACCACCCCCGCGTTCCTGATCTCCGGATGCGCCGCCTGAATACGCGAGCGCAGCACCGCTAGTTCGGAACGCCAGTTCTGGAGCGACACATTCGGTTTGAGTCGCACGACGGAACGCCATTCGCGAGACCTTGCGGACGACTGTCGGCCTAACGCCGCGTCGACGTTGAATGGGAGCAGCACGTCGGCATTGAACGTCGGGCCGACAAAATGCTCGGGCAGCACGCCGATGACCGTGAACGGCCTTGCGTTGACCTGTATGACGTGGCCGACGACGCCGCGATCCCCGCCAAACACGCGCTGCCACACCTGATACGTGATGACCAACACGCTCGGCGCGCCGCGCAGGAAGTCGTCGCTCCGAAACGCGCGGCCGAGCACGGGCTGGATGCCAAGGACGGGGAAGAAGCTCGGCGCGACGGACACCGCCTGCCACGCATCGCTCGTGCGATCGTCGGAGTACATGACGCCCTGATACGCACCGAACAGCGTGAGCCCCGCGAGGGATTTGCTCTCTCTAGCCAGCTCCGTCAGTTCGACGAGTGAGAGTTTGTCGTTGTCTCCGTCCGTGGCCGCGGGCGTGGTGTATAGTCGGTAGAGCTGCTCCGGATGACGGAAGGGCAGGGGAGCGATGAGCACGCGCCTGACGACGGAGAAGACGGCCGTGTTGGCGCCGATACCGAGGGCGAGCGTGAGTAGCACGACAGCGGCGAACACCGGCGCGCGGCGCATGCCGCGCAGCGCGATCGTGAGGTCGGCGCGCAAGTCCTCGAGCAAATGACCGCGACGCGTCTCGGCTTCGATCTGCATGTCGGTGTCCTCCAGATAACGGCGGGTCGCGTCGAGATCGCCGAATTCACGCACGGCGCGCTCGTGTGCCTCACGAGCGTCCATGCCCTGTGCGACGAGGTCGCGGGCGCGCATGTCGATGTCGAACGCGATCTCGTCCTGGACGTCGGTGCGAATACGCGCCGCGGAGCGCGGCAGCCGAGGGAACCAGGGTATGCGTCGCATGGAGCGTCTCCTCGCGAGCTACCGAGTGTCGAGCACGCGGTAGATCGCTGTCACGTACGCGCGCAGGTCGGTTGACTGCGCCTTGAGCGCCGCGCGGCCGGCGGCGGTGAGCTCATAGAATCGGGCGCGCCGGTTCGTCTCGCTCAGTCCCCACTTCGCGCGCAGCAGCTTGCGCTTCTCGAGGCGGTGAAGTGCCTGGTACAGTGCCGCGCTCTCGATGGCGATAGCGCCGTCGGTGCGCGCCTTCACGAACTGGGCGATACCGTACCCATGCATCGGTTCCCAGGCGAGCGTGCGCAGCACGAGAAGGTCGAGTGTGCCGTGCAGGAGGTCGAGCGAAGGTCGCGTCATGGCTGATAAGTAAGCGTCTTACCTATAAGACACTACTGCCTCCCCGATAGTTTGCAAGCACCGATCGTGTCAGGCGCGCCGTGTACGTCGCACTTCCTTAACGAAGTAGTCTCGATTGAGCGAGCACGGGCAAATGACCCGATGTCACCTCGAACGGCCCGCTTGCGGGCATCGGCTGCAGCGGAGTGACCGAGCCGCACAAGGTGCCCGCCTCGCTTCAGGTCGTCGCCGGTCTGGGCCAAACAGATACGATTAGCGTGTGGCTGAGTATTCCGCTCACCATCAGCGTGCACGACACGAAGGGCAAGCCGGCAATTCAAACGCCCGTCACGTTCACTGTGCTGTCAATGCCGGGAGTCAGCACGGCGTCAGCGCTGGTGAATCCCACGACATACGTCTACTTCGCTGGCCCTCAGACCGCGATGAAAGAGTGGACCGACAGCTCCGGGCGGACGGCCGTGACGGTGCAATTCGGCACCGTCGCTGGCAATTTCAAAATCGCGATCGACGGAAATGACCTACCCGTTCATGACACAGTGCCACCCTCCCCAGGCGAGCCGCCACTCCACGTGTCGCTCATCGTTGCAGCTCGCGCCACACCCACGCGTCCGTCCCCTCGCGCTCCGTGCGCACGTAGCGATCGCACCTAACGTGCATGCCGCCCGCGCCATCGGGGCCGATGACGCCGCCCATCGGCAGATCGCAGACCGAGAGCATCTCGCCGTCCTTCGGTCCGCCGATGCAGGGCAGCCTCGGATGCTCAACTGGCGGTCCGCGGAGATCACGCGGCTTCTTTCGAGCCATCAACGGCTCCTCGAGTTGGTCCGGATCAGCCGGAAACGTGATCGCCAGCCCGTCTGATCTGAAATTCGACTGCTAACAGTCGACGTTAGGCGACCGGTGCTTGCTCGTCGCGACTCTTCGATTCGACACGATTATCGGCGCGGCGTGGGCGGAATCACCGCGCCCTCCGATGGGGGCGACCCTGCTAAGGCGTATTCTGTCGTGACGAGCCCACTGGGATAGGATCGCGTCTCGAGGTGCTCGAGACGCACATCTCGGTGCGTCGGGCCAAAGAGCGGAATTCCCTCGCCGATGACGACGGGCGCACGGGTAATCGTCATTGTGTGCACCAACCCTGCGCCAAGAAAGCGTTGAATCGTAAGGCCGCCGTCGACGTAGAGGTGCCTGTATCCGCGCGCAGAAAGACGTGCCACGATCTCGGTCGGCTCGCCCGACATGAACTCGATTCGCGCGCCCGGCGGGAGCGTCGGCATGTACGGGCGCGTGGTCAGGACGAAGACGGGCTGTCGGAAGGGCCAGTGGCCGAGTCCCACAACGACATCGAAGGTGCCTCGGCCCATCACGATGGCGTCAACGGTGGCGATGAACGCCTTATATCCGTGCTCCTCTCCGCCGTCTGGCGGCAGAAAGTCAAATCGGCCGTCGCGTCGAGCGATGAAGCCGTCGACACTCGTACCCACGAAGACAGAGCACTTCGCCATAGGCGTCCGTCGGCCAACTGATAGATCACTACTAAACTGATTCTGATCGCCCATGTGGCTCCTGACGATGTGATGTCCGGATGTTCGTTTCTTCGATGTCACTTCAGCCAACGTCCAGCGCTCTAATGACAACGCGGTCAGCGGGGGGAGCGACTCTCACGGATGTGATCTGCTTGGTGGCCATGCAAGTGCCTCGCGGAAGGAGAACACAGGGCAAGCGTCACGCCGCGTATTGACCAGTTGGTCAAGATCGAAGGTAGTAGTTATTGACCACATGGTCAACGCGGCGGTGCCAGAACCTGGCAGCGCCTAGGAATCACCGAGCCCGAGGAGTAGCTTTCGAGAACGACGTCGCGGCACGATCGCCCGCTGCCTTCGCCGACCGACAGTCGTTCGATGCGTCGCCCATGCTCGAGCTTCGGTTCGTGTGCCGCACTCTCGACGGATGGTCACGTCCCACTCCGCCCGGCGACGCTCCGCCATTGAGGTCTCACGTGTACAAGACCGCTCGCTGGAACGGCCGGAAGTCGTTCGTGGTCGTCGCCTTCATTCTCATCATCGTCGCGCTCCTCCTGGCCGGCTGCGTGAGCGCCGGCCATTGAGAGAAGGGCGCCATCGGTGCCCTCACGGGGGCGGCGGGCGCCATTGGTCCGTCGTCGGCGACAACGCTGGCTCAGCCTCGTTAGGGAGCTCCTATCCGCGCCCGCGCGCGCCGCTCGCGGAATCCCGAATGCGCTTGCGCCGACTCTCCCTCGGCTGTGGCCGCCACCGAATAGGGCAGCCGCAACGTGAACGTGCTGCCGCAACCGGGACGGCTCTCGGCGGTGACGTCGCCGCCCATCAAGCGTGCGAGCTGCCGGCTGATCGCGAGCCCCAAGGGGCCGGCGCGGAGAACGATTCGTTGAGATCGCATGACGCGCCTCGGGACAAGGAGGCGTCGCCAGAAGCGCCAAGCGCAAGGAATCACTGCGCGGGCTGGTGTGAACGTCCCGCTGCGCAACGAGGAAGTTATGTCCGGTTCACGCTGAACGATAGTGTGACGCAGGAGGCCGGCTGAGCCGCCCGAAGATCGTTAGGCGCCAGCTCCCCGAGAATCACGACGACGGATCGACGCGGGCCGAGGCTGTTCGAACCGTGGTGGCGCCTCTGAATGAGCTTCGCGCGAGCGCGATCGCGGTCCGCCGATTAGATTATTCTCACAGCTGGTGAGTGGCACCGCGCCCCTTACTTTGGCGGTCTTTTTCGCGCGTTCGCGCATCGACACCCGAGCCGTTCCGGTCAGCCCGCAGAGTATTCGTGAGGAGGACACCGTGGATCGGCATCGCGTTGGTTCGAGAGCGTTGAGTCTGGAAGAGGTCGAGGACGCGCTGGATCTTCGATCGGTGATTGCGGCGTCGCTCGCGACGACACCGGTGGATGACCACGCACTCCGCCGCGGCGTATGGACGTACGTGTGTGCGGAGCGCGACCTGGGGACGCGGCCTGGCAGCGTCATCATCACGCTCACCGAGATGGTGGAATCGTCCACGATTGCACCGCGATCCGTGCGCGACGTCGTGATGCGACGCGTGATTCTCTGGTGCGTGGAAGCGTACTTTGGTCATCTTGGCGGTGAGGGTGTGGGGCTTTGTGCCACCGCTGATACCGGTGAGGTGCCGCTGGCGCCGCCAATGATCGTGTCAAACCGATGAGTGGCGTCCTCTGGGGGCGGCGTTCGCCCGTCCACGGTCCGTTGGCCACGCCGGAGGCAATCGCGCGCGAGCCGGTGCCCTTTAGGCACGGGAGCGTTCGCGACGGGCACCTCGGTGCGCTCGCGACTCTTGCCGACCGGCGCCAGGCTTTCGAGACCGGCGCACCAATTTCAGAATAGAAGAACGACCCCAACCTAGTCGGTGGGGCCGTTCACAGCGGCAAGGGTGAGCTCGTGGGTCCGGCCGGAATTGGGCTGTGGCGCTGGGCTCTGGTCGCTGGCCCGAAGGCGTTTGACTCTGGTCGCTGGCTCTTGCTCTGGCTCCCGGATGCCGCTTCTCGGTACCCGCCCCTACCCTGCTGTTTTAAACTTGCTCAACGGGAGTCAAAAGCGCAAGCCCATCGGTCGTCGTGAGGGCGGCGGAGTTCCAGGCCGGGTGCGGGCTTGAGGCCGGTGTCGCTCATACGAGGCGCCCCTATCGCACAGGTGCGTGACCAGCGAGGTTTCAAAGATTGAAAACCGGGAGCACCGTGGCTGATGCCAAGGGCGTAGTTTCTCATCACCGAGCGCAGCAGTGCACGGTGACACTTGAGGATTCCCCAACTGCGCTTGCGCGTGCGCACGCACTCCGCAGCATTGCTCGTGCAGAGATCGGGGTTCACCGACGGCTCTCGAAGTTGCCTGTGATAGACCGGCGCCGTGCCCTTGCGCAATGGCTGCAAGGGAAGCACCCCTAACGATTCGCGCGGGATCGGCGCCACTACCGGTCACGCCGTGGATAGCCTCGAGCACCGCTTGAGAGAGCGCGGCATATGCAACGTGAGACCATAATGCTGATCGGTGGTCCACTCGACAGTGTGTCGGTCGTGGTCAGCGACCACGTAGAGGTGATCGACGTTGAGTCGCTCCTTTACGCCATCCATCCATTGACCTCGGCGCGCATCTACTCAGAGCCAGAAAAGGGGCCAGCCCAACGCATCGTGATCGGCACGAATCCGCCCATTGTCTACGTGCGAGACGTCGATAGCACGATGAAATACCGGCGGACTTGATGTGGGGCGTTGAGTGTGTGGGCTGTGACCGAGCAATGCTTTTAACGTTTCAACCATGAACTAGCAGCTCACCCTTCTCTTCAGCGCGGTCTGGTCCTCTCCCTTCGCGCCCCAAGGCGTCCACGATCTGCCGCGACCCCTTGGCGATGTAGCTCAGCAGTTGAGTCGCCCATTCCGGGTTTGGCGTTAGGTCGCTCCGATGAAACCCGCGAAGGGCTGCGCTTGTGGCGACCGTGATGATGACATCCACTCGCATGATCGCAGTCAGCGATTCGGATCTTGGCATCGGCGCCTTGATCAGGTGGCGCCACAACGCCGTGCGGAGGGCATGGTACTCGCGGAGGACGGCGTCGTCAGTCACGCCCTGGAGCCGCCGCTGGTCGCCGTGCGAGGCCGCTGCGCGCACGAGACGCTCCGACGCGTCCTCGTCGCCACCGGCGCCCAGCGCCACGTCGAGCACACCGCGTATCGTCTCGTGCAGGCTGTCGAGCCCATAGTGTTCGGGGTGGACGTGCCATGGCTCGTCGCGGCTGATCGCATCCCACTCCGCAATCACGAGAGCGAGGTCCTCACGCAGCTCAGCGTTGCGGGGATTGGGACCAGACAGGCGCCTGGGAGCGTCAGGCGCGGTCGTTGTTGCCGAGTCGCTTTCGGTTGTGGGCATCATGATGCCCTCCGGCTAGATAGTTGAGCGGTACCAATCGGACAGATCTTCGTTAGGCAGTTTAACGGTCGTCTGCCTCGAGTATCATTCTGATCTCCCGAAGACCAACTGGGAGGGCAGAGTACAGAAACTATTGACGCCGTCCATTGGACTAACGTCTATCATGCCCGGGCATCCATTGCCGGGCAATGATCGCGTACACAGTCACCCTCCGAACGCCCAGTGGCTGCCGTTATGGGTTCGGCGCTGTTGGCGAGCGCCGAGCGGCACGATTGGACCCGGCCGTTGCGCTTCGGACCGAGTAAGTCGCGGTCAGGAACAGTCCGCCGGTTGCTCGGCGACTGGCAACTCGCCCCGGATGTGAGGAGAAGATACGGAAGCTCCTCGTCTTTTCATGGGCCACCCATATAAATTGGCGATGGGACGGCGATGGCCGTGCCCACTTTGTCGGGAGGACGCACGAGGATCGCGCGCAAGTCGCACACGCGGCGAGCTCGATCGGAGAAAGTCTTCCGAGACACCACCGTGGCTGGACCGCTGCCGGCCGGTTCCCGGCTCGGGGACTTCACCGCTGATCTGCGGTTGGTCCGTCTTACGCTCATGGCGCTCGTCATCGGCGCCATTGGCGCCGCCGTTGCCTACGCCTTGGTCTGGTTGATCGGCGGCATCACCAACCTCGTCTACTATCATCGACTCGCCGCGACGCTCGTTTCGCCCGCGAGCAACACCCTTGGCGGATGGGCGATTTTGGTGCCCATGGCGGGTGGCCTCGTCATCGGTCTGATGGCGCGGTACGGCTCGGAGAAGATTCGCGGTCACGGGATTCCCGAGGCGATGGAGGCGATCCTCATCGGTCGCAGCCGGATGGACGCCAAGGTCGCGCTCCTCAAGCCGATCTCCTCCGCGATCTCGATTGGGACGGGCGGGCCCTTTGGCGCGGAAGGGCCGATCATCATGACCGGCGGCGCCTTCGGCTCCCTCTTCGCCCAGGCATTCCATCTCTCCACTGCCGAGCGCAAAACGCTGCTGGTCGCCGGCGCGGCCGCTGGCATGTCCGCCATCTTCGCGACGCCGCTCGCCGCCGTGCTTCTCGCCGTCGAGCTACTCCTGTTCGAATGGAAGCCGCGAAGCTTCGTGCCCGTCGCCGCCGCGGCTGCCGTCGCCGCCGCCTTACGAGTGCCGCTGCTCGGTGCCGGACCGATCTTCCCCGTTCTGCCGCATGGCGCGGTGACGTCGCCGGAGCTGGTGGTCGCGTTAGGCGTCGGCGTCGCGGCGGGCCTCGTCTCCGCGCTGCTCACGGCGCTCGTCTACGGAGCCGAAGATCTGTTCGGCACGCTGCCGATGCACTTCATGTGGTGGCCCGTGCTTGGCGGACTGGTCGTCGGCGTCGGGGGCATCATCGAGCCGAGGTCGCTCGGCGTCGGCTACGATACCATTCGTGACCTGCTCGCCGGCCACTTGTTAGGCACCGCCGTCATCGGTCTCCTTCTGATCAAAGCGACGATCTGGAGCATCGCGTTAGGCTCCGGGACCTCCGGCGGTGTGCTCGCGCCATTGCTGATCATCGGCGGAGCGCTCGGCGCCGTCGAGGCGCCGATGATACACACCGGCGACGCCGCGCTCTGGACGATGGTGAGCATGGCGGCGATGATGGGCGGGACGATGCGATCGCCGCTGACATCGATTGCGTTTCTTGTCGAGCTCACACACGACCTGAATACGCTCCCGGCATTGATCGTCGGCTGCGTTGCGGCGCATGCGGTCACGGTGCTGCTCATGAGACGCTCGATCCTGACGGAGAAGGTCGCGCGGCGCGGCTACCATGTCGTGCGTGAGTACTCGGTGAGCCCGTTCGCGCGCTTTCGCGTCGAGGAGGTGATGGAGCGCGACGTGCCCACGATTCCCGCCGATACCCGAGCGAATCAACTCCTTCAGCGCCTGTTGCAACATGACCCCGTGCTGGGGCGCCGACACGCGTGGCCGCTGGTCGACGACACGGGCGCACTCGTCGGCATACTGACCCGCGGTGATCTGGTCGCGGCGATCGATCGCGACGGCGACAGCGAACCGAGCGTGCTCGAGATCGGGAACGCCGATCCGATCATTGCCTACGGCGATGACCTGTTGGAGGACGCGCTCGACACGATGGTGCGCGCGTCCGTCGCGCGGCTGCCCGTCGTCAGCCGCGAGAACCCGGCGCGGCTGGTCGGCATGGTGGGCCGCGACGGGCTCGCCGCCGCCTACCGCGCTGTCTTCGAGGAGGAATGCGTGCGACAGCGCGGCGACAAGACGATGACCGTGGAACGCACAGTCGTTAGGCTGAGTTGCGTGACGCCACCCCATAGTCGCGCGGTAGTCCAACGCGCCGACGGAGGTGCGCCGGCGAGCGAACCGTCCAAGCAGGAGCTGCGCACATGACCGAGCCCCGCGTCGCATTGAACATCGCTGAGGAGTTCGTGCCCCATCGGCGGCACGTCCGCTACGGACCGGAGCTGCGCGTCTTGATTGTCGGCGGAGGAGTGGCCGGCCTAACGCTGGCCGCCTTGCTCGAGCAGCGGGGGTTTGCACCTGTGGTCGTCGAGAAAAGACCCGAATCCGCTGACCCTGGATACGTGATCGGCCTCTGGCCCTCCGGAAGCCGAATACTGAAGGGCCTCGGGCTGTTCCCGTTGTTCTGCTCGATGGGAGTCGAGTGCTCGCACTACATCGTCGCCAACGCGAGCGGCGACACCCTGAACTCCTTTTCGTTCGAGCCACTCCAAAGGCAACACGGGCCGCTCGTCGATGTCAGCCGTGTTCAGCTGATCGATTTGCTCCGCTCGGCGATCGATCCGCGCCGCATCCATGTTGGCGTAACCGTCCGAGAGATCGCCGAGAAGCCGGACGGCGTCGTCGCGGTCTTCGATGACGGAACGTCGGCGGAATTCGACGTTCTCGTCGCCTGCGACGGCATTCATTCGAGTATTCGCCACCTCGTCTTCGGCGACGTCGGGCTCGAGTACAGTGGGGTCGCGGGTTGGATCGTCTGGTTGCCGCCGGATTTCGTACCGCCGCCGGAGATCATGGAATACTGGGGCACCGGCAAGTTCCTCGGCCTGCACCCCACGCGCAATCGGTTTTGTGCAGTCGCCGCGGTACATGCGGCGCCTAACGCCGCTGACCCGGTCGAGACGCGCAACGACCGCTTACGAAGCGCCTTCAGCGGGTTTGGAGGCATCGTACCCTGGGTGTTGCGCGAGCTACCGGCGCCCGAGCTCGTGCAGCCCATCGACTTCAGCGGGGTGCACCTCGAGAGGTGGGTTGAAGGACACGTCGTTCTCATCGGAGACGCCGCGCACGCAATCCTGCCCACGATGGGGATGGGCGCTTCACTGGCGATGGAATCGGCCGCGGTGCTCGCCGAGGAGCTGTGTCGCACCGATTCGCAGTTTCTCATTCACAGTCTGGGGCAATATGAAGCGCGACGGCGCGGTCGGGTCGATAGGATTCAGGCGATGTCGCGCCGATTGTGCCGGCTGATGTTCGCCGACAATGGCCTCGTCACTCGTCTTCGCGACGGCGCCGTGCGCATCCTGGCCGATGAGCCAATTCTCAACACGGTCGACGACATGCTCGCGGAGCGAATCTGACCGCGGCGTGTCTCCGCCCCTCCCTTCGCGCGGCGATTATTCCGGCGGCGGCGCGGACCGGTCGTTTGCTCAGCGGCGCTCCGGGTGAAGCTCACGGTACAGCCAGGCCTTCGCGAGCTGCCACTCTCGTTTGACGGTGCGAGGTGAGCGTCGTACGATGGTCGCCGTCTCTTCGACGGTGAGTCCGGCGAAGAAGCGCAGCTCGATGATGCGTACCTGATCGGCGTCGATTGCGGCGAGCCGCTCGAGGGCATCGTCGATCACGACGACATCCTCCGCCGGTGAATCGTTAGGCGTGTCGCCCGCGGCCTCGAGTGAGACGAGGAGCGCCGCACCGCCGCGCTTCTGCGCCCGCCGCGCGCGCGCGTAGTCGACGAGAATCCGGCGCATGAGATGGGCGGCGATCGCGAAGAAGTGCGCTCGGTTTTCCCACGTCGCCCGGCGTTGATCGATCAGCCGCAAGTACAACTCGTGGACGACGGCGGTCGGATCGAGCGTATGGTCGCGATGCTCGCGCCGGATCTGTTGCGCGGCAATGCGCCGGCACTCCTCGTAAATCACGGGCATCAAGCGGTCGAGTGCGTCGGCATCGCCGCGCGACCATTGGAGCAAGAGAGCGGTGATGTCGTCGGACCGTCGTTTGCTCGGCGCCCGTGTCATTTGAGCCCCGCGCGATCGAGCAGCAACTCGAAGCGCGGATTACCGCGCAGAGGTGCCCACGTCGGCTCGACCGCGAGGTATGCAATCGCATTCGATCGCTCGGCGAATGCCTTCTCCAACCAGATCAAGGCAGTATCGACGTCGCCGAGTTGCGCCATCCGGAGTGCGATCGAAACGGGGGGAATGTATTGGTGTGACGCACGCGAGATCAATTCGCGCAGCAACACGCGGGCGCTGTCCCGCCGACCGGCATACGCCTCCAACGCCGCGACCATCGCCAGATCCTGTGGAGACGAATCACGCAGGACGAGGACGCGCTGTACCTGCTCACGTGCCTCCGTCAGGCGCCCGGCCGCGAGCAGTGCATCCGCGAGACGCGAGTGTGCCTGAACGTAGGTCGAGTCGAGGGCAAGGGTCTGCTCGAGCTGGGCAATGGCGTCGGCATAGCGGCCCGAGTAGTAGAGTACCCATCCCACGTTCGTGTTGATGACCGGTGAAAATGGATCGAGGTCGCGCGCGGCGTACACCTGTTCCGTCGCCTCCTTCATGCGCCGCCTCGACATTAGCAAATTTGCATACCAGATGCGCGCGAGCGCGAAATTGGGATTCAACTCGATGGCGCGACGAAGCTCGCGCTCGGCGTCCGCCCAGCGCAAATCGTAATGCCACACGTAGCCCAGTGCCGCATGTGCCTCGGCGGAATACGGATCGATCTGGAGCGCCTTGATTGCTTCGGCGGCAGCGAGGGGGCGAAATTCATTCGGCGAGCCGCCTCCGACCATCACCGTGCCGAGCTGGTTGTAGCAGTCGGCGAGCCCAGCGTGCGCCGGGGCGTACGTGGGATCGAGCTCCACCGCCTCCTTGAAGTGCCCGATGGCGCGCTGCAGCGAGCCAGGGGTCCTGCGACTCCATTCGTATCGCCCCTTCAGGTACGCCTCGTAGACCTCTGGGGTAACGGCGCGAATGTTCAGGAGGCGTTCGCGCGCCGCGGCGGGAAGGCTAGCGCGAATCGCGCTCGCTATTCCACGGACGACATCGGCCTCGACCCCGAGCACTTCCCTCGCGCCGCGCTGATAGCTCGCGGACCAGAGCATGCGTCCGTCGGCGGAACGCACGATGTTCACGTCCACGGCGATCGAATCGTTAGGCCGCCGGAGTCGTCCACGCACGAGGACGTCGGCCCCGAGCCGAGAACCAATCTCCGCCGATGACGTCGTGGTGCCCGCGACGCGCATCGCCGACGCGCGCGAAAAAATGCGGAGGTCGCTGGCGGCGCCCAGTTGCGCGATGATTGCGTCGGTGACGCCGTCGGCGTAGTACGTGGCGGTCGGATCGCCGGTCGCATTCTCCAGCGGAAGAACGGCGAGTGCACCGAGCCGCTGCGCCGCCAAGGCCGCTCGAAGCCGTGGTCCTTCAGTCGCGAAGGCGATGATGCCGAGCGCGGCGACGACAGCGGCGTAGAGGGTCCGTCGTCGCGTCGAGATGAGCAGCGGTCCGATGAGCAGCCACGTTCGTTGGCGCCTAACGGCGTCGATTGCTTCACGTACTTCGTGCGCCGATCCGTAGCGTCCGCGCCGGTCCTTGATGAGACATCGCTCGACAATCAGCCGGAGGGCGAGTGGAACGCGAGCACTCAGTGGTTTCGGCGGATCACCCAGGATCGCGGAGCTTGTCTCGAACTGCGTGCCACCAGAGAAGGGGAGCTCACCCGTGAGCAACTCGTAGAGCAGCACTCCAAACGACCACACATCGGACCGCGCATCGGCGCGTTCGCCGCGGAGCAGTTCCGGCGCCATATGGCTGAGCGTGCCGGCGAACGTGTCGATCGTCAGTGTCGACTCCGAGCGCGGCGAGCCGCCAGCCTCGGCAAGATGGCGTGCAAGGCCAAAGTCGAGAACGACGGCCCTGTCCTCGGCATTGACGACAACGTTGGCGCTCTTCAGGTCCCGATGGATGATGCCACGCTGATGCGCGTGCTCGAGTGCGGCGGCGACGTCAGCCGCATACTTCAGTGCCGTGGGCACTGGCGGCAGGGAACCGCGGATGATCTCGCCTAACGGCTTGCCGTTGACGTACTCCATGACGATGAACGGCAGTCCCTCGGCCTCGCCGACGTCATAGATCGCGCAGATGTTGGGGTGCGTCAGAAGAGAGGCATGCCTCGCTTCTCGTATCAGCCGCCGCTTGACTTGCGCGCCGAGGATGGCGCTGGCGCCGACGGTCTTGATGGCCACGTCGCGGCCGAGTACCGCGTGTTGCGCCCGATACACCGCCCCCATGCCGCCGGCGGCAATGAAGTTAGTAATCTCGTACGGCCCAAGACGCGTACCGGGCACAAGTCGCGCCGGCGGCTCCTCGGGCTCGAGGGTCCCGAGCAAGGCCGCGGCGGGGACCTCGCAAAAGCTTCCCGCGGCGGCGTCGCTGGCGAGGAGCGCATCGACTTCCTTTCTCAACTCCGCATCGTCGCCCGCAGCGCGCATGACGAAGGCGCTGCGCTCCGTCTCGGCGTACTGCAGTGCTTCGAGGAATAGCGCTTTGACGCGAGCCCACCGCCCGGGCTGGCCATGGCTTGCGGCAGGCCCGATACCCCGACCGTCGTCGGCTCGGTGGGATTGCTCGACCAGTGACATCGAGAGCCTACCATACGTTCGGCGGCTGGAGGCAGCAACCCTCGATGCCCTGGATCGTGGGTGTTTTGGCCCCTCTGAGACCTCTTCTTCCGCGAAGATAGATAGACAGGACGCCTCTTCCTTCTACACAGGGGTACGCCATGAAAGCCGTCCGTACCGCACCCGCCATTCTCTTTGCGATATCGCTCATCAGCTGCGAGGGCCGGCGGCCGAGCGAGCCCGGAGCAATCGTCGACCAGTCATCCGCGCCGGCGTTTTCGAGAGAAGTCGGTCGCACCGAGGAATCTGCCGCCATCGTGGTGTTCCACAGCGCTCGTGGTGGTAATCCCAGGATTTACACAATGACGCCTGGCGGTCGTGACCAGGACCCACTGACTGGAACCAACACCGCGAACGTCGGCAACGACCTCTGGCCAGATATTTCACCGAACGGCCGGTTGGTTGCGTTCACGTCCAATCGTTCGGGCAACAACGAGATCTACGTCTTCGATCGGCGTACTGGAACGCTCACCAACGTGAGTAATAGCCCGGCCGACGACAACTGGCCGAGATGGTCGCCTAACGGCGAACGCATCGCTTTTCACAGCAACCGCGATGGCAATTACAACATCTTCACCGTGAAGGCCGATGGAAGTGATCTCCATCGCGTAACGAATAGCGCGGTGCTCGACCAGTGGCCGGACTGGTCGCCGGATGGAAAGCGCATCGTTTTCCGCCGTGGGAACAACCTCTCTGTCGCTGACGCCAATGGCGAAGAGCAGAATGTTCAGCAGCTCACCTTCACGCCGGCCACGAGCTCTGCGATCAATCAGATGGCCTCATGGTCGCCGAATGGCCGTCGGATCGTCTTCATGAGCACGCGCGACGGTTATCCGTCCGTCTTTTTGATGAGCGCAAGGGGTGAAACTGTTGATCGTCCCGCGGCGAACCTCACGCCAAAGGCGACCGATCAAGCGTCGCAATGGCTCAGTCGAGCGCCGTCGTGGTCCAGCGCTGGTGGCAGGATTTACTTCATGTCGTTCCGGCCGAGTACCAACGGCGATGTCGAGCTGTTCGTGGTGAACCCTGATGGCAAGGATCTCACGCGCCTAACGGAATCGGCTGGGGAGGATGGCGGGCCGCGCATGCCGCATCGCCCGAGAGACCGCGGCGTTGATCACGCTCGGGGCGACTCCGATGATGACCGTCGAGAGTGATGCCGAAATGGCCTGCCACAAAAGGCAGGCCATTGTCATCTCCGCTACAGGGTCTTGAGGTACGCCACGAGGTCGCTTTTCTGCTGCGTCGAGAGCGAAAGGTGGAAAACCGCGACATAGTGATCGACCACCTGCTCGAGCGTCGCGGCACTTCCGTCGTGAAAGTAGGGCCCACGCAGCTGCGGCGGATTCCAGAGACCGCGAAGCGGCGTTGTGCGATAGAGCTTCGTCGCCGTCCGAAGCGCGTAGGCCGGATCCTGGCCGACTTCAGCGGGTGAATGGAGGACGCCGGCATTGATATCGCTCAGGGCAACTCCATAGTGGCAGCTCGCGCAGCCGCCGACGCCCATGAAAACTTGCTTGCCACGCTTTGCAGCACTGGCGTCCACTTGTCCCGCCTGTGGCTCTGGCTTCTCGATGCTGAACTGATACGCGCGCAGCGCCTCGAGCTTCGACGTCACCAGGTCCGGCGGGTTATTGATGTTCACACCGATGCGCTGATCCGAGAAGCTACCATGTCCGTGCATTTGTGTCACTGCGACGTAATCGTTCCAGTACGACACGACGCCATCGGCAGTGTACGTCTCGCGTGCGACGTGGCGCATGCCGAAAGCCGGCGGAATCACGAGCGGCGTGTTCTTGCCGTCGATGTTGATTCGTGGATCGTACTTGCCCGGTCCCCACGTGTTGAGAATCGCCTTGAGCGATGCCGGCACGTTAGGCGAGAGCGCAACGATCGCCCCGACGTTGAGATCGCGATTTGGCCACGCATCGAGCCGATGGCCGATACCGGGCGCGAACGCGTTGTCGACAGTCGAATGGCACAGCGCGCACGTAATTCCGACGCTCGTCAGAGTGTTCGTCGCATCGACCGTCCCTTTGATCCCGACGACGGCACCTAACTTCAGCAGCGCGACCGTCGTTGCCGGCGAATTGAGATCGACTTTCCCCTGCTGAATCGCCTGAACGACAGCGGTCGGCAGCGCGTCCATGTCGACTTTGAGGCCCACGGCGAGCGCCGTTGCCGGACTCACCGATGAGGCGATCACCTCGTGCATTCGGAGCGTGTCGGTCCAGTAACTCTCGTCGCCGTACGAGTCGAAGCGAAAGATCTGCTGCCCGCTCGCGATCGTGGCTGGATTCATCGGCGTGTCGGACATCGACGGTGCCGTTGCGCTTGCCGGTACCGTTGGGCGGCGATCGACAGAGCAGCCAAGGGTCGTGACCCCGAGCAGCAATCCTGCCACCACGTTCTCGATCGCGCCTAACGAACCTCGGCATGGCTCCAACGCGAAGCACGGCATCTGTTACCTCCTGAACGTCGTCGGCTCGACACTTCGGTGAGACAGCTTTGGTCGAGGCTGCCGAGCTCCCAAACGCGGAGCTCCGATGACGCCAAGTCCAAAAACGCTTCGCGAGTTCCCGCGCGCTAAGAAACGCGATAGAACCGACCACAACCCGGAACGAAGTGGTGCGTTCGTCGATTGGCCTCGATTACAAGCGACTCCAACGACGCTGACACCGACTCGATTCCTCCCGGAGGCAACATGCGACTCACGCCGTGTTCACTCATCAGCGGACTGCTCCTTAGCGCATCGCTTGGCGCCTGCAGTGATCAGCACATGCAAAACATGGGTGCGCCAACCGCTCCATCGGATAACCAGAGCTTCAATGCGCATGATGGTGCCCCGTTCGGCTTCACTGACGGCTGGGAAAATGGGACGACGGTGAGCTTCTTTTACTCGAAGCCCTTCTTCTGCGCGCAACCACCGTCGAGCGCCGCGCCGAGTGGCTGCGAAGTCGGCGAGGACGGCACCGTCGATCCGCGCCCGGGAAAGATTCCATTTCTCTATGTGATGACGCCCGTCGGGTTCCGTCCCGCCGATGCAACGTTGCAATGTCCAGTCGTCGGGTTCTGTATCAACCACCCGTCGACGCTCGATCTCTCGCGCGTGTTCGGCCCGAGCAAAGCCAACGTGCCGCTTCCTGCGCACAGCCACATCATCGACACGGATCTTCCCGAATCACAGGCAAGCGGCGGACAGGCAGGCTGGTGGGAGATCAAGGTCATCGGCGTGAGCGATCCCGCCGTCTGGGATCAGATCGTCGCGGGCAAGAGCCTAGCGACGGTGCGCGCGCTGCAAGCGAAGGGCGCCGGCATCACCGGTGATATTCGATCCAACGCGTATTTGTTCTTCGACGTACGTCCAAAATGATGAGTAATGAGACACGGGGTGTCGTTCTCGGCGTCTTCGCTGGTGGTACGCTGATCTGCGCAGGCACGGCGTTGCCCTGGATGTTCTTTTTTGCGGGACTCCAGTCTCTCTCCGGGCTCGTTGGCTTGTACGGACGCGTTCTCTTCGCGAGCGGAGCACTCGCCGTTCTTTCGGGAGCGGCGATGCTCCACTGCCCCTCGCGGTGGCTGCACACAGCCGCCGCGGTCCTCGGCGTCATGCAAACACTCTTCGTCACGTGGCTCCTCGTTGGGCTGCACTCAACGCTGCAGGAGCTCGGCATGCACGCGATGCTGCTGGCGCGACCGGGGCCTGGCCTCTTCGTCGCCCTCGCCGGCGCCATGCTCATCTCCGCAGCGGTGATCCGCCCGGCGTGGTCGGACGTGCGGAGCCGCCGAAACGACGCCCGCATCACGCGCTACTGGAATGAGAAGATTCTGAACTAGTCGTCGCGCCCGGTACAGTCGCGACCGCACGGTGCCGACCGGTACGTCGAGCTGTGCGGCCGCGGCCTCGTACGTCTGATCCTGTACGAGCACGATTATCAGTGTGGAGCGATACGGCTCGGGCACCAGCGGCAAGGCACTCTCGAGCGCGCTCGCGACATCCAATTTGGTTATGAGGTCGAATTCGTTCGACTCGTCGGCAGGCTCGAGATCCGACGCGTCCGTGTTCGAGCGCACCCCCTCGCGAACAGTGAGCACACGAAGACTCACCATGTCGTGTGCATCGCGCAGTTGCCGACGGTGCACGTTGCGACAGATCGTGAAGAGCCACCGGCGGCAGTCGGTGCCAAGCTCGAATGTGTCCCACGACTGATAGGCGCGGAGATAGGTTTCCTGCACGAGGTCGTCCGTATCGGTGGCGTTGTGACACAGTGATCGCGCAAAGCGCCGCACGCTCTCGATCCACGGAAGAGCCTCGCTCCGGAACGCGCATGTTGCGTCGCTGCCTAACTCGGCGCACGTCCCCACCCTGGTTCCTCTCGGATGCCGGTCCCTTCACAGGCACGGCCTCGCACGCCCTCGCGCGCACCGCCCCCAACGCGGACGGCTCGAGTAAAGCAGTTATTCCAAATTATCAAATCTTTTTGTTGACTTACTGGCAGAGTCGGCTTTCCGACCCGGCTATGGCTGAGCTGCCTTCTGACGGAAATCGTGCGAATGACGCCGGCCTCGCACGGCAGTTGAAGCAACTCTCCACCTCCGCAAGTAAGACCATCGCACGCCGGAGGAGCCAATGCACGCGTTTCTACTGTTCATTGAAGCGCACTCCGTGGATCCGTTGACGTCGCGCGGTGCGCTGGAAGATAGGCCGAGAGCGCGGCGATGACGATCATGAACCCCGCCGCGCCGCCGAAGACGATCGGGTTGAGCGGGCTCACCTCGAACAGCATCGACCGCATGAAGCGTGAGAGTCCGGCCGCCAATGTCAGGCCGATCGCGATCCCGATGCCGCTCACGATCAAGCCCTGGCCGAGCACCATCCCGCGAATGCTCGACCTCTGAGCGCCGAGCGCCATGCGAATGCCGAACTCTCGGCCGCGGAGGCGAACGCCGTACGACAACACCCCGAACAGGCCAAGCGCCGCGAGAATCAGCGCGACCACTGCCACCACCTGCGTGAGCGCCCAGTTGCGATCGCCCGCGAACTGCCGATGCGGGTGATAGACGAACATGCCCGGTGTGCCCTCGTTCGTGATCGAGGTTTCGCCGGCGATGCCGATGACCGTGCCCTTGCGACCGCCAGTCGTCAGGCTCTGGCCGATCGGATCGACGCCGGGAAAGATCTTGTCGGCGAGCGATTGCGTAATGATCATGGTCGGCTGCGCACCCGGCACGTCGCGGTCGTCGAACGCGCGGCCACGGACGATCGGGATGCCGACGGTGCGGAAGTAGTCGCCCGACGCGACGCGATTCTCGTCGCTCGGCCAGAGCTTGTCATGCTCATATGCATCGGCTCCTTCAGATGGTCTGAAGGTAGGACAATCCCTCCGTCGGAATGGTTTGGATAGCCCCGATGGTTGCGAAAGTCTGGTCGGCGAGCGGTATGGCTGGCGAGATCCTGGCGCCTGGCGATTGTGACCATGCGCTGCATCTGGCGACAGCGCTCGTGTTACGCGAAGCGGTTGCACGAGTGGGCATATGCGGCGCCAATGGGTGCACCGCGTTTCACGTCCTTGCGTTTCCCGAGAATCAGCCGGCTACGCCTGGCGGCTTCTGGTCGGTGGACCTGGGCGAGGTCACGACCGTATCCGCGTGCCTGACGATTCTCGAGCAACTAGCCGGACGCCTGAGGCAGTGTGAGTGTAAACGTACTTCCACGCCCCAATTCACTCTCGACGGTGAGATCTCCCCCCATGCCCCGCGCGAGATCGCGACTGATCGCGAGTCCAAGGCCTGTCCCCTCCGCGCGTGGCGCGCCTGACGAGGGCACCTGCACGAACGGCTCAAAAACATCCGCGAGCTTGTCGCGCGGGATACCGATACCGGTATCGCTCACCCGCACCACCACGCGCTGAGGATCGCTCGCGTCGCGCGCGCTCTCGACGCGAACCTGTCCGCCCGGCGGCGTGAACTTGCTCGCATTCGAGAGCAGGTTGAGCAGCACCTGACCTGCCTTCTCGCGGTCCGCGCGAGCCACCAGGTCGCTCCCAACGTCGGCGGACCACTTGAGCGAGCGCGCCGCGAGCTGTGGCTCGATCATCGGCAGCACGCCCTCCACGAGTTGAGAGACCGCGAATGCTTCGAGACGGTAGTCGAGCCGTCCCGCCTCGATCTTCGCCAGGTTGAGCACATCGTTAATCAAACGCAGCAGGTGTCGCTGGCTGCGGTACACGCGGTTCAACGTCTGGAGCTGCTGATCGGTGAGGGGACCGTAGATGCCTTCCTCGAGGAGCTGCACGTACCCGGCGATCGCGTTGAGCGGTGTGCGGAGCTCGTGACTCATTTTCGCCAGGAATTCGCTCTTCGCTCGATTGGCCTGCTCAGCGGCCTCTCGTGCGCGCTCGAGCTGCGCCTGCTGCATCTCGAGCTCCAGCGCCTGAGTCTCCAGTACCTGGTTTGCTTCGGCCAGCTCGAGGCGGGCTGCTTCGGCTTCGCGCTTGGCACGGAGCAGCGCGTCCTCGTACTTCTGCCGTTCGACGATGCGGAACAGGACGCAGTCGGTTACCCAGACGGCGTCGCGCTCGCGGCGGGCGGAGTTCACCAACGCGGCCACGTCGCTGCCGTCCTTCGCGCGAAGCGTTAGAAAAATCTCATCGGCGTGATCCTGGAGCCGGAGCAGGGGAAAAAGATGCGTCTCGTAGAAGATGCGGCTGCCGACCGTGAGCAGGCTCTCAACTCGGCGTCCCACGATCTCCTCTCGCCCATAGCCGAGAAGACCGAGGAGCGTCTGATTGCACAGCTGAATCGTGCCGTCGTCGGTGAAGCTCAACCAGCCACACGGCGCCGCGTCGAGCAAAGGCCCCGGGCCACCAGCCGGAGCGCTCACGCGGCGGCGGGTTGGTGCTGCTCGAGGTAGTCCCGTATCGCCGCAATTGTCTCCTCGGGATGACTCATGTGCGGGCAATGTCCGGTCGCGCGGAGCTTGTGCAGAGTGCTGCCCGGCAGGTGTTGACGCAGGTAGTCGCCCACCGCGTCGGGCGCGATCGCGTCTTCGCTGCACTGGAGGATGAGCGACGGCACACGCACGCTGGCGAGATCCGAGCGATTGTCCGCGAAGAACGTGGCTTCGGCGAAGCGACGGGCGATGATCGGGTCGGTCGAGCAGAAGCTCGCCTCCAGCTCCTGAGTCAGCTCGGGATGGTCGGGGTTCTTCATGATCACGGGGGCAAGAAAGTTCGCCCAACCGATGAAGTTCCTGTCCATCGTCTCGAGCAGACCCTCGATCTCGTCGCGGTCGAACCCGCCGACGTACGGCGGATCGTTGACATAACGTGGCGACGGCCCAACGAGGACGAGCCGATCGAAGCGGTCCGGCTCGCGATTCGCCGCGAGCACGCCGATCATCGAGCTCACCGAGTGGCCGACGAAGATGACGTCGCGCAGATCGAGCGCGTTGACGATGTCGAGCACGTCCTGCGCATACCCGTCGAGCGATGCATAACGCTCCGGGTCATACGCCGAGAGGTCGGAGCGCCCGGACCCGACGTAGTCGAAGAGGACGACGCGATAGTCGTTCTCGAAAGCGGGCGCGACGAAGCGCCACATGTTCTGATCGCAACCGAACCCGTGCGCGAAGAGCAGCGGCTGAGTGCCTCGGCCACGCACGACGACGTGGTTGCGGCGAAGGATGACGTCGTTGGAGGACATGGAAGGTGGGGGAAAGCAGGTCTAATGATTGCACCCACGTCACTACTCAATTTTCATGCGACCGGACCCAACACCATTCAGACTCGACCGTGAGCGCACCCGTCCCGCTGGTTGCAGCGGCGACCGACGATACAGTAGCGGGCGGACGGACGTGGATGCGCCGAAGGCAAAGAGGGCGATGCCGAGCCACGCCTACGTCGAGGAATGGTCCATACTCCAAGCACTGCCCCGGCCGCGCCAAAGGCGAGCGGGAGGGCGAGGTAGCGGAGCATTTTGCGGCCCGACGTCCGGATGACGATTGGTTGCATGGTCTCGTTGAGTATTCGTGAATCAACGCGTGGCATCGCTCACTGCCCGTGTCGACCATGACGTTCTCGACTTGCATCGTCGCGCCTGGGCGCGCGGGATGCTTGACGGCGATTGTCGTGCGGAAGATGCCCATGTCGTCGATCATATGTTGTCTCCGCCTGAGGCATTCATCGATTTCGTTTGCACGGTGCCCGATAGCCCCGGCCAGTGTGAGCCGGGACTATCGGACGACCGACCGCGAGATCCACGTCTCTGTTACTGTCCCGAGCTCTCACCCAGGGCGACGAGAAGCTCGTCCAGCTGATCGAACGTCTCGACCATTGCATCGGCTGCTCCGGTGCCGGCAGCGTCGAGCGCTTCCTTCGAAGGGTAGCTCTCGCGCAGTATCACCAGCGTCTTGCCGCCCTTTTCCTCGAAGGTCACCGTGGTGACAGGCCCGCTCTCGCCACCTTCGTCATTGGTCCACGCGAGGCGCGAATACGGCTTCACTTCGACATACGTGCCGAAAAACGCGGCAGGCTCGGGGCCACCGTGGTCGAATACCAATCGGTACTTGCCTCCGACACGAGCATCCACCTCGCAGGACAGCAGGGTCATTCCCATCGACTGGGGCACCCACCAACGCTTGAGCAGCTCGGCCTTGGAAAACGCCTCGAACACGATGCGCGCCGGGCCGTTGATGGTCCGCGTGACAACCACCTCGCGGTCCGACTTCCGTTCCACCGTGGTGCGGTTCTTCACGGGGCCGGGCTTACTTTCGATTCTTGCGTTCATCGCTCTTCTCCTTTCGTGTGAGTTCCTCGACAACCTTGTTCAACTCATCGAAGCGTTCGTCCCACCGCTGGCGGTATCTCTCGAGCCACGCCGTCTCTTCCTCCAATCGGCGCGGGCCCAGCTGGCACGTCCGCACGCGCCCGATCTTCTTCGTGGTGACGAGCCCCGCCTGCTCCAGAACGCCGACGTGCTTCTTCATGCCCGTGAGCGTCATGTGGAATTTCTCGGCAAGGTCCGTGATCGAAGCGTCGGCTCGTCCGAGCTGCTCCAGAACGCCACGCCGCGTGGCGTCGGAGAGCGCGGCGAACGAAGTATCAAGTCGGGTCGTCATATACTGAACCGTATGGTTCAGTATTTAAGGCAAGCGTTCGCGGCATGCAAGGGGTGGCCGCGAAGAACGATGCGTCCTACACTTGCCGACGACCCATGCGACATCACACGCTCACGCTCCCGACGCTCGCCCTGCTGCTGGCGAGCGCTGCCCAGGGACAGACCGAGTACTACCGTCACTCGGTCTTCGACAACAGCCTCCTGCGCGACTTCTACTTCTACAGCTTCGCGCAGGCCACCGCGCCGAGCACGCTCGAAGCCCAGAACGCACGGTTGCCGGTGGACACTGTCCACTTCCTCTCGCCGCCTAACGCGCTGCGCATCCACTGGCAGTCGATGCCCGGCGGCGGCTGGGACGCCGAAGTGCACCTCGACAATTTCCGGAACCGCTCGCCGGGACTGTCGGGGCGCACGCTCTCCTTCTGGATCTATTCGCCAACAGCGATCTCCGCTGCCGACCTGCCCAACCTCATGCTGTCGCAGGCGCGCGAGGGACTTCAGGTCGCGAAGTTCACCGCGCCCGAGCCACTCGGCCGCTTCACCGGCGGCGATCTGCCGGCGAACAAGTGGGTCGAGGTACGCGTGCCTATGACACCCCTGAACAGTGCGTCCGTCTATCCATTCATCCCGGAGCAGCTGCAGAGCGTCGTGTTCCTTCAGGGTCGCGCCGACGGGGCCGAGCACAGGTTGTTCGTGGATCAGGTGCATGTTGGCGACGAGCCGAAGACACTCGCGGCGTCCGCCCCCGTGCGCGTGACGGCGAAGAGATATGAGCGCCACGTCGTCGTGGAATGGGACGCCGGACGCTCCGAGCCCGCGGCACACTACGTCATCTACCGGTCGCAGGATGGCGGCGCGTACCGCCCCATCGGGATTCAGGTGCCGGGCGTCCATCGCTTCGTCGATTGGCTGGGACGCACGGGAGCGACCGCACGTTATCGCGTCGCCGCAGCCGACTGGAGCAACCGCGAATCCGCGCCGTCGGCGCCCGCGACTGCGTCCACGCGCGCGATGAGCGACGACGAGCTCCTCACGATGCTTCAGGAAGCCGCCTTTCATTACTACTGGGAAGGCGCCGATTCGAGCTCCGGCATGGCGCACGAGAACATGCCTGGCGACGACCGCATCGTCGCAACGGGAGCGAGCGGATTCGGGATCATGGCGCTGCTCGCCGGCGTCGACCGCGGCTTCATCACGCGGGCGCAGGGTCTCGAGCGTCTCACGAAGATCGTGAACTTCCTTGGGGCAGCCGACCGGTACCACGGCGAGTGGTCGCACTACATGAACGGCGCGACCGGTCACACGATGGCCGTCTTCGGCATGCTCCATCAACGCATCACTCGCCTATGGGAATCCGTCGAGTGGGACTGGTACCGCGACGCGACGCAGCAGCAGGGGGGGCCTTCATCTACTGGCACTGGTCGCCGAAGTGGGGATTCCAGATCACCCGCTGATCGGCTTCAACGAAGTGCATGTCGTCTACCTGCTGGCCATCGCGTCGCCGACGCACGGCGTCCCCGCGAGCACGTACTACTCGGGGTGGGCGAGCCAGGCGGTTTATTGATCCGTATGGGGACACGGCCTTTAACCAAGCTCAGATTCCCGTGTTGCTGGAGGAACTGAAGGCGCTGCGCATTCGCGAGCCGGATCCTGAAGTGGCCTCGGTTCTCAACGAAGTGTCCGTATTCGTCGAACGTGCGGTCGATCAGATCCACACGTACGTTCGATTCGTTGGCGACTGACCTTCTCTTGGCTGCTGGCTAACGAACGCTGAAGCGGACAAAGGGTTTATTGAATTGTGAAGCATGGCTTCACTCTTATGTGCCCCTTTGCGGCTTAGCTGGGGCGTTATATGGCCATAGAGATCACGACCAGCCGACTCGGCTTGCGACTTCGATCGCATCCGGGCACCTTTCGAGCATGGCTGATCAGCCCAACATCAAACCCGACGCCCGATTGCTCGTCGAGAGCCTCCCCGAGTCAGCGACCTGGGATGATCTGGCGTACGAGGTCTACGTCCGCCAGGCGATCGAGATGGGCCTCGCCGATACAGACGCCGGGCGAACCGTTGGCCACGACGAAGCGATGGTCCGCATTCGCAGTCGGATTCGCCGCGCGTCGTGAGCCTCGAGCTCCGCTGGACGGAGCACGCCGTCAATCAACTTGGCGCCATTGCTGAATACATCGGCCTCGCATCGCCCGTCTACGCTGAGCAGGTCGTCGAGCGAATCGTGGTCCGCCTGCGCCAAGCACAAGAGTTTCCCGAGTCCGGACCGCGCGTGCCCGAGGCCCCGAACGTTGAGCTCCGCGAGCTGATCGAATCGCCCTATCGCGTCATCTATCGCGCGACATCCTCCGCCATCGTGGTCATCGCGATCGTGCACGGGCGTCAAGATTTGCTCCGGCACCTGTAGGGCCAATATCTCGGCGCGGCCACATAACGATCGCTGAACCCGACGAGCGACTATGGATTGCTCGCTTCGCTCGCTTTTCTTTGACTCGCTCGCAGCTTAGCTCGGGCGTTAGGCGGCCACAGGGTTTCTGGAGCGCCACTGCATGAGGGCTTAGTCAACTTTGAGAGTCTTCCGGCGCCTCATCATTCCGATCGCCACCACCGTTTGAGCTGTCATCACCAGTCCTGATGATGCCGTCCGCCAACGAGCTGTGCCGCGCTGGCGAACTGGTGCCCGGCACCGGCTATGGGTCGACAGCGCTCCTCGGTCTCTTCCTGGGGGCTCTCGCCGGGTACATTATCCGCACCGTACTTGATTACTCGATCTGTCGGCACCAGAGGATGACGATCGCGACCGGGCAGCCTAACGTCGGTTGCTGCTGCCGAGCGCGCGCGAAGCATTGCGGTTGAGCGCATGGAGAGCTCATGCTAAAGCGCGCAGGTTACTTGCATGGCGAGCCGACCGCTTGCAGGCCCTTGTTGAGTTAGAACACACAGGGCATCTGAACCAGCTGCTTCACCTTGCGCCGGCCGACTTCGCCGGGACGGACGGATCGCCACGAAGAACAGCTACGGGTCCGATCCGCATCCGCCGAAGGACGCGAGTTAGGCGGTCGCTGGGTTGGCGGTCGGCGCCGTCGTGAGGCGGCGCCGGCATTTCTTTGTGAGAGGGTTGACCAGAACATGAGACTCGAGCACAGTAGAGCAGCGAGCTGTGTTCGGTTCGACGCGCAGAGGAGGATTCCGTTATGACTCCGTGGAGATGGCGCGGTCCACATCAGCCGCCCGCAGGAGCGCGCGAGGCGCTGGCGGTGCCAGTCGAAGCCGTTATCGAATCCTGGTTAGGCGGTCAGGCGATGGACATCGCTTTCGCCGTGCTCGTCGCCAACGTAGCCATAACCAGGTATTTCGACGGCGAGCTATCGCCGGCCAATCGGCAGCGTGTCGAGGAGCGTCTGCACACGGACCCAGCACTCCGCGCCTGCCTGGAACTGCGCACCAAGAAACGGAACTCAACCGCACCGGACGGCGATGGCGACATTTTCTCCGATGCGGCGTTCGATACGGAGAAGCTCTTAGTGCATCTCGCGCTCAAGAGAGAAGGCATCCGCGTACCAGCGATAGCGACTCATCCGCGCCTTTGCGCGAGCCTTATCGTCGAGAGTGAGCGGCGGTAGTAGCAGGAATCGCTCTACACCACGCATGGTATCCTCCTTGACGCTAGATCTCCTTTAACGCCGAGAACAGCAGCAGTGCTATCACGAGCGACGCGGCGAAGACGCGCTCTCCTTGTCCAGCCAAGCGAGATTATGCAACGTGAAGAGTGTCATGTGTGTCATTGCGCTCTAGTCGCTTATGGCCACGAGGTGAGGCGATGTAAGATACGGCCGCCTCCTCGGGTGGTTAACTGAGTGCTGGCGAGTCGCCGTGCGCGCAGTAAGTTTCGCGCATGTTGACTCGATGTCGCTACGATGCCCGGTGAGCTGAAGTGGTGGCGCGCGAAGCCGCCCTATCTCCTCGGTGGGTCCGCCAGCTGGTTCGAACGGACAAAGGCCTATCCAGGTCGTGAGCTCGAACGACCGAAGCTGAGGGGAACCGTTCGGGTGTTCCGCGACGCCGATGCGTTCGAGCAGGAGAACGGCTCTCGTTCAATCGACGTTCCGCGTGCGTGGCTGGACGAGGTCGAGCCGCCGCACTAGCTGGGACGGCGCGCGGCGGTTGGAGCCTCACGCGCGACACTGTCGATCTCGTCGCGGCGATCGGCGAAGGTTTGGCACCCAGGACAATCCGGGAACGTGATCAGCATTCGTCGGCCGTCCTTCGCACAGCGTCAACGCGGGTTATCTGGTCGCGGCGAATCTTCTTCCTGAGTATGAGCTTCCCTTGAGCGGGAGCTACCCGATTGGCACCCTGCCGCTTCGTTCCATCACTACCGACGCGGCGGCGATGACCAGCAGCAGCGCGACGATGGTCGCGAGGATATCCGGCGCCATGAAGAAGTACCGCCACGTCAGAACGGCGATGACGACGTACGCGATCGCGAATGCCCAGAGGACAGGCGCGAGCATTCTGCGCGCCTCAGACGACAGGCCGCCGACTTGCCACGCGAAGAAGGCCGAGAACAGCAGCAGCGTTGTCACGAGGAAGCCGAAGCCAGAGAAAAACTCCCAGCACAACCGCCGATACTCGATAGAGGATGACGGATATCATAGGGCCGTGGACCTGCGTGACGACCTATCCCGGAATTGGCGACTGTGACACTTGTGTCAAACGGGCGTAGCTAACACCTCGGAATCGCGAGTTTAGTGTCTTGAAATGACCAGAGTGTCACACCACCAGTCCGCGAGCCCCGTCGCCTGCCGCCATCGCTCGACGCCACAGGCCGTGACAGCTCGCCGAGCCGGTTGCGCGTGAAGAGAACTACTCGAGACGAGAAGAACGATGGCCAGGCGAGTTGTTCTATTTCACGTTGCCTGGTGGACTTGCGTTGCGTCTCCGGGGGCGCTTGGTCGTAGCGTTCGTCGAACGCACGAATTGCCAGCTTGTTTCCAGCAGCTCTTTCAACGCATCATCGTCGAGCAGTTTCATGCGTGCGAGCACGCACGCGTACCCCTCATAGTGCGGCTTGAGATAGTAAATCGTCGGCGCGAAGGACAATCGCAGATCGCGCTCGGTAAAGCTCAACCGCACCAGCAATGAATCTGGCTCGGCAGACTTGTTGGTGGGGATGCACGTGAACATGGTCCCGCCGACTTTCAGCGCGGGCGCGCCGAACGAGGTGCTCTCTTCGACGTCAGACAGCGCGAGGCCGAGTCGGCGAACTCGCGCGAAGATGTTCGTTGGTTTGCGCGCCGCCATCTCTCTACTCTACGTGCTGAACGAACATTCGTCCAATGTCCGAGTCGTCTCATCCCGATCGAGAAGGCAACGCGGGGCGAATGAGAGTGGTTCTTCTCGTTGGGAGCTGGAATGCCAACGGACGCGCCGACCGAGAGGTCGAGACCTCGGCGGGTCAAGCTACCGACACGTACTCCGGCGGCACCACAACTGGCGATTCTTCGTCGCGCAGCATTGGTTGGAGTCACACTGCCGTTCTATCTGGCTTCGCCGTCTCGGTTCGCTCTCTTTGCTCTGACTTATCCAACCATTGGCGCGGTCGTCTATCAACCGTTGCAATACTTCGCCGCCGGGCTCACGTCAGCCGGCCTATACGTCATTGCGCTAGGCAGCTATCTCGCAACGCCGCAATCCAGCTATGCACCCTTGGGTAGGAAGGCGTCATGCGGTGGGTCAGCAATCACCCCTGCTATCGATCATCGTTACAGCCACAACCCTCGAATGAACACCGAGCGTCGTTAGCAAACGCTCAATGTGACCTGACGAGTACGAGACACCGCACACGGCACCATCACTGATCAATGCAGTGGAGCAGATACATCAGGAACGAATCGCCGTCAACGGATCGATTCTCGCCGCGCGCCGAGCTGGTAGCCAGCTCGCCAGCACGGCGACGCCGAGCAGCACTGCCGAGGCGCCGGCGATTGCGATCGGGTCGAACGGCGCGATATCGAACAGGACGGAGCGCATCACCCGGGTGAACGCAAACGCGCCGACGAGGCCGATCGCCGCCCCGATCGCGGCGAGCCGCGCTCCATCGGCGACCACGAGGCCGAGCACGTTCGCCGGCGTGGCGCCGATCGCCAGTCGAATGCCGATTTCGCGGGTGCGTTGCACGACGGCGTACGCGATCAGCCCGTAAATGCCCACCGCCGCGAGCACGAGCGCCAGCACCGCGAACGCTCCGAGCAGCAGGGTATTGAACGTCCGCTCCGCGAGCGAAATGGTGACGATGTTGCTGAGCGGCTGCAGGCCGACGAGCGGCAACTCCGGATCGAGCGCGTGTATCGCGCGACGCATCTCGTTCATCGTTTGACCGACGTCGGCGTCGGTGCGCACGACGTATGAGGCGGTACGCATCAACGCCTGGATCAGCGACGTGTCGGTCTGAAGTGCGGGGAAGAACGCTTCCGGCAGCACTGGCTTGTCGATGCCTGCCTCGCGCACGTCCGGAACGACGCCAACAATCGTGAGCCACGGCGTCGGCGCACTCAGCCCGCCGGATTTCAACCGGCGGCCGATGGCGCTGCCGTTGCCAAAAAATTGCCGTGCGAGCGTTGCGTTCACGACAACCACCTTGAGCGCGCTCGCGGCATCGCCCGTCATGATCGGCCGCCCGTCGAGCATTCGCATCCCCATCGCATCGAAGTACCGAGGGTACACGATCTCACCGGCGCAGATGGGGGTCGTCGCTGACGGTTGCCCTTCGTGTGCGAGAGCGAATTGCACGCGGGTATCCCCCATCGGCACGTCGTTCGTCGCCGACACGGCGCGCACGCCGGGAATCTCGCCCAGCCGTTCGATGATGCGCTGCTCGAATTGGATAATGTGGCCGGCGCTCGGGTAGTGCGCCGGTGACAATCCGACGCGAACCGTCACTGCGTGATCGGCATCAAAGCCGGGCTGAACGCCGCGCACGCGGAGAAAGCTGCGCACCATGAGACCAGCCACCGCCGCGAGCATCAACGCCAACGCGATCTCGGCGACGACGAGCGTCTGACGCGCACTTCGGCGGCTCCGGCCTCCCGTAGCCGAGCGGGAGTCGTCGCGCAACGCCGCGCTGAGCGCTTCACGCTCGGGCACGAGCGCCGGCACGATCGAGAAGGCCAGCGTCGTCAAGGCGACGATCGCGCCCGTTACCGCGAGCACACCAGCGTCGGCTGCGGGGAGATAGTGCTCGAGCAGCTCGTGAGGCGCATGCGCGGCGAGCGCCCTCGCGCCCCATACCGCGAATGCCAACCCGAGCGCGCCGCCCATCGCGACGAGCACCAGACTCTCCGCGAGGAATTGTTGCACGAGCCGGCCGCGTGACGCGCCGAGTGCCTGACGAACCGCAATCTCGCGCCGCCGGTCCGCGACCCGCGCAATCAGCAAACTGCAAACATTGATGCACGCAATGAGCAGCACGGCACCGACCGCGCCGAGCAAGATGAACAGTGGCCCGCGCACGTCCTTCACCGCGCGGTCACGCAATGGAAACACGTCGGCCAGCACGGACCAGTCTTTCGGGTAGTACTCCGGGTGCGCCGCCGCCAATCCCTTTGCCACCTCATTTACGACCGCACGCGCGTCGCCGGACCTGACGCCGTCCGCAAGGCGCGCGAGAAAGAAGGTGTTGAATGAGTTGGCGCGTTGCTTGTCATCGGCCGAGGTGAGACGCATGAGCAGAAATACGTCCGCCGGCTGTCCGAGGTCGCCACCGAGCGGGAACTGAAAGCTTGGCGGCGCGACGCCGACGACCGTGGTCGGCTTGCCGTCGATGTCGATCGACTTGCCAACAATCGAAGGGTCGGATCGATACCGCCGGCGCCAGAGCGCGTCGCTCAGCACCGCGACATCCGGGCTCGAGCCCAATGTGTCGCTTCCCGTGAAGCCGCGGCCGCGCCGTGGCCAGACACCGAGCACGTCGAAGAGTGCGGCGGACGATCGAATGCCGTTGACATGCTCGGGCTCACCGTCGCCCGTGAGCGAGACAGCTCCAATCTCGTAGATGGCCCAGCGTGAAAACGTTCGGCCTACCAGCTTGGCGTAGTCGGAGTACTCGCCGCGCGAGATGACGCCGAAGTTGTCCGGCCCAAAGCGCGGGAGTTTCTCCCCGACAAGCACGAGGCGATTGGGCTCGTGAAACGGCAGCGGCCGAAGGAGCACGGCGTCGACCACGCTGAAGATCGAGGTATTCGCGCCGATGCCAAGCGCGAAGCACAGCACCGCCGCCGCGGTGAGCGCGGGCGTACGCCGCAGCTGGCGTACCGCGTAGCGCACATCGGTGGTCAACGTCTGCAGCATGTCTAGCATGGTCCGCTCCCGCGTCCACTGGGAATCGATGTGCGCGCACTGATCACGAACGCGCGCGAGGTTTCCGAACCGTCTCGTTGCTTCGGCCAGCGCGGCTTCGTGGGTGAGGCCGGCGGCGACATATTCATCGACGCGCGCGTCGAAGTGGAAGCGCAGCTCGTCATCGAGGTCGCGCTCCGCGTCATGGCCCCAGAACCGCAGATATCGGTGCCACGTCGGATCATGCGCCGGCGTCACTTCGCCCAGCTCGGCTGGTCCGAAGAGGTCAACACCTTCGCGACGGCACCGATAAACGCCGCCCAGCTCGACGCTTCGGCACGTAGCTCATGGCGTCCGCGGGCCGTGAGCTCATAGTACTTCGCTCGGCGTTTGTTCTCGGAAAGCCCCCAGCTGGCACGAATGAGCCCGCGTTTTTCGAGGCGGTGGAGCGACGGGTAGAGCGAGCCCTCCTCGATCTGCAACGCATCGTCGGTGACGTGCTGAATCCACCGCGCGATTGCGTAACCGTGGGCGGAGCCCCAGCTCAAAGTCTTGAGGATCAGGAGGTCTAGCGTTCCCTGAAGGAGCACGATCGCGTCGCGGTTCATGGTCATCCCATAGAGTGTCTCTGGGAAGACTACCGGTCACTCCGTACACCGGCAAGGGCTCCGCGCAGAGCACACCCTCCAGACAGATCAGCTGGTCGGCACGGGACGCCGGTCGCCTGGCTCCTCAGCCTAACCGGAGGTGGCGAGCAGGCCGTTAGGCGACCTAGAGGAAGCTTATGAGATCGGCGCGGTCAGCGCTCGACATTGCTGCACCTTCCGACCGCACACGGGACAAGGGAAGACCATAGGCTCGTCATGGCTCTGAACGAATTGGACCAAAGGCCACGATGTTGACGGAGATCCAGCGCGGCAGAACCTAACGAGTCAATGAAGGATCCGACGGCGGACCGCGTCTTCGTCCTGGTAGCCGTTGTATTGTATCTGCTAAACCGCGCGCTCTTGCCCGCGATCGCTTCTGCTGCTGGCCAGCGATATTGCAACAGTGCTCGGCTTTTCGTCGACTTCGACTTCGACGACGAGGACTGCCCGGCCTGATCGCGTCATCCCTCTTTGCGGCGGTAATGCAGCGCCACTTGGCCGGACTTCAGGCGGTTCGTCGAGACGAGCTCGAGGCGCCGCGAGGGTTCCAGGCCGTGAAACAACGTTGGCCCGTGGCCGGCGAGGACGGGGTGTAGGACGAGACGGTACTCATCGATCAGCCCCAGCCGCTCGAGCGCCGCCGAGAGCGTGGGACTGCCCACTAACACGCCTTGCGGGGTCTTCTCCTTCAGCTGCGTCACGGCCTCACGCAAATCCCCCTCGAGGCGGATGGTGTTGTTCCACGGGAAGTCGCGGCGCGAGGCCGAGACCACATACTTCGGCTTGGCCTCCAGCTTGCGCGCCCACTCCCGCATCGCGCGTGGCGCGTTCTCGTCGCGCGCCACCGCCGGCCAGGCGCTCTCCATGAGCTCATACGTGACGCGCCCCCACAGCATCGCCCCGGCTGCGTCCATCAGCTGCGTGAAATAGTCGTGCAGCTCGTCGTCCGCGATCCCCTCGCGATGGTCGCAGCACCCGTCCAGCGTCACGTTGAGTGCGAAGGTCAACAGGCCCATGGCGCTAATGTAGCAAGGCGTTGCACGCCCGTACGTGAACTGTGCCGTGTTGGTCCACGTCGGATCGCCGCGGAAGTCTGCCGTATCGTCCAGCGTGATCTAAGTGGGAACGTACGTCAACCGAATCAAGTCATCGACGATTAAATCGCTGGCCACCAGGTGGAGCGGCGGCCGGGGGCCGGCGAAGAATGGTTTGCCTCCACCAAGCACGACAGGGCGGAGGTAGAGTCGATACTCATCGATAAGACCGGCTTCGGTCAGGCTTTGCGCCAGGGCTGGTCCGCCAACTTCAATCTCGCCAGCCAGGTCGGCCTTCAGCCTGCGTATCACCTTCTCGAAGTCATCCGCGACGAGCGTGGCGTTGGGGCCAACTGACTTGAGCGAATGCGACACGACCCACTTCGGGCGGCTCCGCCACGCCACCGCGAACTCGCGATCGTCCGCGTCCCAATCAGGAGAATCTTCGTCCCAATAACGCATGATCTCGTACATGCCGCGACCGTAGATGGCGCCCGTTAGGCCACGCACGTGCTCGACGAAGTGACGGAAGGCTGCGGGCGCAGGCGGCCCAAGCTTCATGTGGTCGACGTAGCCGTCGAGGGACTGGCTCAATCCATAGACAAGTTTTGCCATGCCCAAATCTCCCTCCGAAGTTCTTCAGTATAGCTTGAGCGCGTGGCGCGGAATTTCAGGCTGATGTCGGCGTGACCGATAACAGAGGTCCGCTTCCCAATCCCGAGATTCAAACTGAGCCAACCTCGCGAGATGATCACGGAGCAGCGATGACGACAACCAACGAGACGGAGCGCGACGTTGCCAGTAAGAAGACAAACTCGATTGATCACGAAGCGAGCGGGTGGTTAGAGGCCCATCTTGATACGGGTGTGGGTTTCCGCACCGAGATCACCGTGCGCGGCTTCGCGTTCGTCGCCGATGAGCCCAAATCAGAGGGAGGTGCCGACAGCGGTGCCACGCCTTACGAGTACTTGCTCGGCGCCCTCGCCGCGTGCACCGCAATGACACTCCGCATGTACGCAAAGCGAAAGGCATGGCCACTCGAAGATGTCATTGTCCGATTGCGCGAGGCGCGCTCGCATTCCGCGGACTGCGCGAACTGCGAGACGGAGGCCGTGGGCATTCGCCGCATCGAGCGCGAGGTCGACCTACGCGGTGCGAGCAATGAGAGGTACTCGGGCTAATCGGCGATCGTCGGCAGTCCTCTATCAATTCCCGGAGCGCCCAGCGTGTTGGACCAAGCGGCCGCGATGAGCGTGAAGTGACGGAAGCGTAAGACTTGTCAATTGCTCTTTGGTTCCCCACATCATTGCCACAACGCTGAGGAGCACTCCATGCGATTCACGCTTACTGTCCTCTCGCTCGTCATCGCCGCACCTCTTGCGGCGCAGGGCTCGTATCAGATCACCCATACCTACGCGCTTGGGGGCACGGGAGGTTGGGACTATCTCGTCACAGATCCATCGACACATCGCGTCTACATCGGACGCTCGGATCGGGTAATGGTTGTCGATGAAATGACGGGGAAGCTCGTCGGCGAGGTGATGGGGATCAACGGAGCGCACGGCACGGCGGTGGTCGATAAAATCGGTCGCGGCTTCGCCACCTCCGGCCGCGACAGCTCGATCGTGATGTTCGATCTCAACACCTTCAAGCCGCTCGCTAGGATCCACGCAGCCGAGGACGCCGACGCGATCATTTATGATCCGGCGTCGAACCGCGTGTTCAGCTTCAATGGCGACGCGAACTCGTCGACCGTCGTCGATCCCGACGCGGGGAAGCTCGTGACGAATATTCCGCTCGGCGGCAAGCCCGAATACGGCGTCTCGGCGGGCGATGGGAAGGTTTACATCAACCTGACCGACAAGGCGGAGATCGTCGAAGTCGATGCGAACACGCTCACGGTGACGCGTCGCTGGCCGACGACCGGCTGCAAGAATCCGGTAGCGATGGCGATCGATACGCAGCATCATCGGCTGTTCAGCGGCTGCCGGAGCGGCGTGATGGCGGTGTCGGACTATCGCGCCGGCAAGGTCGTCGCTACGGTGCCGATTGGCTCCGGCGTCGACGGTGCCGGCTTCGATCCGGCGAGCGGCGATGCGTTCGCGTCGGGCGCCGACGGGACGCTCACGGTGATTCACCAAGAGACGCCGGACCGGTACCGCGTCGTGCAGACGCTCGAGACGATGAAGGGCTCGCGCAACATGGGTCTCGACCCGTCGACGCACGCGATCTTCCTTTCGGCTGCCAAGTTCGAGCCCCAGGCGCCCGGTACCCGCGGGCGTCCGAAGATCATCGGCGACTCCTACGTTCTTCTCGAGGTCGAGCGGCGCTAAATCGCGGCGGGTTACATCATCGAGACCGACTGCTAACGTCGCTTGACGTCCGCTATGGCGCGAGCGTGCGGCGGATCATGCCGATGAAGATCCGCACCAGTTTGCGAACTCTTATGGCGTCGAGCTCCTGCGTCAAAAGCCAGGCGTCCATCGCCTGCCCCATCCCGAAGACGACGGCGATGAGCAGGCTCGCCGGCACGTCCTTGCGCACCGCGCGTGCGCGCCGGCCGACGATGAGCGCCTGCTCAATCCACGGAACGAGTGCTCCTTCCATTTCTTTCTGTGCCTGCTGGAGCGTCGGACTCGCCGAGACGACGAACCAGTCCCGCGCGAGCGCGGCGAGCTTCGGCGACGCTGCGAAGGCGGTCATGATGCGGCGGTAGTAGTCTTCGAGCGTCGACCAGAATGCATCCGGGTCCCGCGCCGTGGGAATGGGAAATGGTCCCGCCGACTCGAACAAGCGACCGAGCTCGCCGCGCGCGACATGAGCGTATAGCTCCTCCTTGCCGTCGAAGTAGTAGTACATCGAACCCTTCGAGATCCCAGCCGCATCGATGATGCGGTTGAGCGAGGCGGCGCCGAATCCGTGGGTGGCGAACTCGTCGAACGCGGCGCGCAGGATGGCCTGCTGCTGCTTCGGCGGAAGCTTGTGAAAACGCGGACGAGGCACGCGTGCCGGTCAGGCTGGTGCCGGCGGCGAGGGCAGCTCGATGGCGTCGCGCAGGCTATTGCCCATCGCGAGGCTCGCAACGAACGGAAGATTGAACAGCTTCAGGATGGAATTGCGCACGAAGAGTTGCAGGCCGCTGCGCGGCGCGAAAGCGGTCGCCAACCGAAGTGCCGCCTTCTGCTTCGATCGCAGGAAGGGCATCAGCGGCTGCTCGTAGCGCGCGAATGCCTGGACGTGATTCCCGCGCGCCTGTGCCAACTCGGCGGCCAGCACGTACGCCTCCACCATCGCCAGCGCAGAGCCCTGACCTGCCAGGAGCGATACACACGCCCCAGCGTCGCCGAGCAGCGCCACGCGCCCGCGCGTCCACGACGGCATCCGTATCTGGCTCACGCGGTCACAATAGAACGTCTTCGCGTCGTCCATGCGCTCGAGGATCGCCGGGATCTCCCATCCGGCACCAGCGAGACGCGCGCGAAGCGCGGCTTTCTGTGCGTCAGGATCGTGATTGGTGACGCTCCCGTCGTCGAGGAACGTGAACAGGAACATGGTGGTATCGTCGCGCAACGACACCCTCGTCACCTGGTAACCGACCTTCGTGTACATCACCGCGACGAGCTCCATACGAGGGCGGTATCCCTCGACCTCGAATGCAGCGACCGTGATGCCCAGGTACTTCTCGAACCGCTCCTCCGGTCCGAACATGAGCCTGCGCACCTGCGAATGCTGACCGTCGGCGCCGATGACCAGGTCGAAGTCGCGGGTCGTGCCGCTGTCGAACGTGACGCGCACGCGAGCGCCGTGGTCGTCGAGCGCGCGAACGCTGTCTCCAAAGATCGTCTCGACGCGACCGCCCAGTGCGTTGTAGATGATGGCCCCGAGCTCGCTGCGTGCGATGCTCACGTAGCGCCCACTCGTGCTGCGCACGAACAGCTCCGGATCGAACGCGGCGATGCGGTGTCCGTCGTCGCCGACCTGCCGGACCTCGCGCAGATGATACCCGCGGCGTATCACCTCGGGCACGATGCCCATCCGATCGGCCACGTCGAAGCCGGCGCCCCAGAAATCGACCAGGTATCCGCCGCGCCGAAGCTCGGGAGCGCGCTCGACGAGCGTGGGCTCGTAGCCGGCGCGCTGCAACCAGTACGCGAGGGTCGGACCGGCGATACCAGCGCCGGCGATGAGAATATTCATATCGCCACCCCGTGTTCTAGACCGATGGTTAGACCAGTGGTCTAATCATCGTCGGGAGGGTGTCGTCGCGTCAAGGTGCGCGGTCGTGCCGTGTACGGAGCTAGTCCCAGATTTCCTGGATACGCCCGTCCTCGATTCGAAGAATTGCGAAATGGTTGCGCGTATACTCTCGCGTCGCATCAGAAGGATCTTTGTAGCCCTTGTCCCACATCATTAGACAAAAGGACCGTCCGTGAATTCCAGCACTGGCGCATTCTTCCACTCCGGCCTGATGTCCTGAGGCTGGTCGTCGGGGCGGCTGTGAATGAATTGTTTCAAACCTTCACGGTCAACGGGTTCGACGGGGTTGTGCTCGATGAAGGATGACGAAAGAAGCTGTTCGATCTCCTCGATGTGTCCATACTCGACGACATTCTTTTCGAAGCGCGTGGCGATCGCCAGGTTCTGTTGTTCTGCCGTTGAACGTTTCGCCGTGTTCCAGGTGGAGGGCGGCGGAGCCGTGGACGGAATGAACGCAGGGGAACCAGGGTTCTTCCGGGCACCATCCCAGTGCTCCTGTATCCTTCCGTTTTGAATGCGAAACAGATCGAAGCTGTATTCATAGACCGACTGTGAAGTGTCCCTGGGATTCTTGAATGTGTGCTCAAAGACCAGCCACACGAAATTTCCCTTCGCGCCCTCCACCACCGGAGGATTTGCAAGGCGATCGGGAATCGGCTCGATCGCAGGCCCGAGGCTCTTGAAGAACGTCACCAAAGCCGCTCGGCCCGTCGGGATATTGGGGTTGTGCTGAATGAAATCCTCGGCCGCGTAGCTGGCTGCAAGCTCGGTGTGGCGAGCGTCGATGACTTTTCTCCACCAGTCGAGAACGAACGCGAGGTTCTTCTCTTCGGCGGGAGTCATAGGGGCGACTTGTTTCGTGCTGGGGAGATGTCCTGGTTGTAGAGATTGACCGAACGCAGACAAGAAGGCGACGAACAGCAATGGAAGAGCGATTGCTTGGCGCAACGCCTCGGTCCACGCTGAATGAAATGAAAGCCGATGTCGATTGTGTGCATCGAAGACGTTCTCGAGCTGATCCGCCATTTCTCTCCCGCATTCTATGAATCTTTCTGTCCATTGTCGTCGAGTAAGACAGTCGAGGCCCCGGCAGGGTCGGCCTTTTGTTTCGACTTCTCTCATTTGACAGAATCACCGGCGCGGCGACCGCAGCGCTCTATCGATCCGACACGCGGTCTATCCAACTGTCGCCTGAGTACATTCGCATTGGCCGCCCGGGTTGCTCGACGAACCGCACCACTTCGCCCACGACGCCACCGCCCGTCGGAGCGACGTAGCGGAAGCGGCCGTCACCCAGCGGCTCCAGGGTGATC
>DASXKV010000063.1 GCA_036496605.1 Gemmatimonadaceae bacterium
GGGCCCGAAGTGCGTTACGGCCTGCCCCTGATCGGGGCAGGCCGTAACAGTATACAACGCGGGATGCTACTCGGCCTGTTAGTAGCCGTTGTTTTGCACGAGCAGCGGGTTTCCGCCGAGCGCGTTGATCGAGATCGGGAACAGGATGCGATGGGCATCCCGAGCCGGGCAGCCCTTCGTGTAATCGGCTCCGCAGACACCGTTCGCCGAGGCCTCCGACCAACTCAGGAACTGGCCGTTGCGAATCAGATCCGTGCGGCGCTTGCCTTCGCCTGCGAACTCGAGGGCCCGTTCGTCGAGGATAGCCTGGCGAATGTTCGCCTGTCCGCTCACCGCCAGCGCCGCCGAGTGCGCCCGCGTGTGGATCACGTTCAGATCCGCCAGCGCCGAGGCACCATTGCCCTGCTCGTTTTCGGCCTCGGCACGAACGAGATACATCTCGGCGAGCCGGAACCACGTGAAATCGTTAGGCTGAGCGGAGCCGTGCGGCGGGTCGGCCTGCGGCGGGAACTTGTTGAAACGAATCCCGTTCCCCTCGTTGGCTTTCGTGAGGTCAGCAATCTGCTGAGTGAATATGAGCGGGTTGCCGTTGCGGTCGTTCACCGGCTGCCCGAACGTCGAAGGCTCGAAGCTGTAACCCTGCCCGGCGAGCCACATCTTGGTACGATCGTCACCCGACGGGAACTTCGCGTAGTACTCGGCCGTGGTGGCAAAGCCGTTCCACGGGCTACCGTCGCCAGTGTTGAGCTGGTTGTAGTGCAGCGTACGCATGGGCCAATCGCCACCGATTGACTGTGTGCTGTTCGAATGTACGACGACGAAGATGTTCTCCTGCGAGCTCTTGTTGGTCAGCGAGAAGTTGTCAGCCCAGTTCGCGCTGAGCTTATACGTGCTTCCACCGCCGGAGTTGATGACGGCGTTGGCAGCGTCTATCGCCGCCTGGCACGCGTCCTTTCCACCGGCCACGGTGACACCGTGACAGCTGTTGTACGAGGTCGCACTGACACCGCTACATGGCGCCGGTCCGCAATCCTTGTCGAACACTCCAGCATTTAGATAGAGGCTGGCCAAGATCGCATTAGCGACGCCCTTCGTCACACGGCCGTAGTATTGCGACGGCCACTTGTCGGGCAGGTTCGGGATCGAAGCGGTGAGCTCAGTCTCGATGAACGAGAAAATGTCGGTGCGCTTGGAGCGCGCGACCTGCTTGAGCTCTGTCGACGTCACGAGCGGCACGCCGCCGAACATGTCCTGCAGCATGTAGTAGTACCACGCGCGCAGCGTTCGCAGCTCGGCGCCGATCGTGTCCTTGTTCGCCGCGGTGCTCTTGGTGACGACGTCGATCATCAGATTCGCCTTGGCGACTCCGCTGAACAGATCGTTCCAGGAACCGGTGAGGAAGCTCAAGGCACCGGCGGTGTTGGCGCCCCAAGTCTGGCGATGGATGTCGAGCCACTGGCCGTTGTCATACCAGTCGCTGCCGCGCGTCGGCACGACCAACGCGTCGGTCGACAACTCTTCCATCGCGGCGAATTCGCTGTTGCTCTCGGTGGAACGCATCTGCGCGTACACACCCGCCAATCCCGCAAGCACTTCGGCATCGGAGTGGAAGGCATTGCCCGGCGTCAGTGCGTTGTGCGGCACTTCGGTGAGCTTCGTGCATGTCTCGGCCACGAAAAAGACCGGGACGACGAGGAGTGCGCGGAGCCCGAGGCGCAGCACGGGATGCAATGAGGATTTGCTCATAGTTGCCCGCTGACTGGGAGAAAGATTAATCGGTGCCATGAAGGCTCAGAACTGGAAGTGGACGCCGAACGTGTAGGTTCGTGCGCGAGGATACGTGAGGTAATCGAGTCCGCGAACCGCGAGTCCGCCGCCAGAGCCATCCGTGGAGTAGACCTCAGGATCGAGACCCGAGTATTTGGTCAGCAGCACCAGGTTGTCGCCAGAGACGTACACTCGCGCCGTTTGACCAGACATCAGACGCGCCGGGATGTCGAACGTGTAGCCGAGCGTCACGTTCTGGAGTCGTACGAAGGTGCGATCCTCGATCCAGCGCGAAGAGAATTTCGCCGGCTCGCTGATGCTGTCCGGATCGGTCAACGCCGCGGCGAGGAAGTTACGACCTTGCTTGGCGTCGCTCTTCGTTTGATACACGAGCGCCGTGTTGTTGAACACCTTGCCGCCGAACTCGCCGCGCCATAGCCAGCTCGCGTCAAGCTTGCCCCAGCGGAGGTTGTTGTGGAGGCCGAGCGTGAAATCCGGGTTGGCACTGCCGATGAACTGACGGTCGGCGTCGGTCGGATCCGTGGTCGCGCCGTTGGTGCAACCCGTCGGGTTCGTGGTCGTCGTGCAGGCGAAGTACTGTTGGCCGCCCTTCACATACAGGAACTTCGGCGCATAGAAGCTGCCTAACGGATGCCCTGGGGCGATGAGCTCCGCGTACTGGTTGGACTGACCCTGACCGTTCACGAACGCGGTCTGGATCGACTTCCGCGACGTGTCGCCGAGGCTCGTGACCTCGTTGCGCTCGAGGGTGAATACGAGACCGCCCGAGAGCGTCTTGAGACCGCTGTGCCACATGTCGCCGTCGACCGAAGCCTCGAGACCGCGATTGCGCAGGCTGCCGATGTTCTCGAGCCGGGTCGGAACTACCGCTGGCTGCGGTACACTTACTTCGAAAAGCAGATCGTTGGTGATCTTGTTATAGAACTCGACGCTACCCGTTAGGCGATCGCTCCAGAGGCCGTAATCCACGCCGACGTTGGTCTGCGTCGCGGTCTCCCACTTGAGATCGGGGTTCCCGACCTGCGATGCGCGAAGGCCCGTCGTAACGGTGCCACCGAATGGATACGCGGCACCGTTGTCGGTCACGAGTAAGAGCTGCGTCTGATACGGCTGCACGGCCTGGTTGCCTTGCTTGCCCCATCCCGCTCGGAGCGAGAGGTTCGAGAACGGACCGCCCTTGAAGAAGGACTCCTCACTCAAACGCCACGAACCCGAAATCGCGGGAAACAGTTCCCACTGGTGTCCCGGCGCGAGTCGTGACGAGCCGTCTTTGCGCAGGACGCCGGTGAGGAAGTACTTGTTCGCGAAACCATAGTTGGCGCGCGTGAAGAAGGAGACTAGCACGCTCGTCGTGTCGAACGATGTCCCGATAGGCGAGGTCAATGCCGTGCCCGCCCCGAGGTTATTCACCCCGAACGCGTTGGTAACGAAGCCGTTCGACTGCGCGCCGAAGCCGTGGTCATCGACCTTCGTATACTCGTAACCACCAACCACCTCGAGCTCACTCCGCCCGAAATGCGGCGCGTACGTCAGAAGCTGCTGGAAGTCTTCGTTGTTGAGGGTCAACTGCGCCTGGCTGGCGATGCCGCTCTGGCCGGCCGCAATTGGGCTCGTGCTCGGATAAAAGGCCTGCCGTACCGCGTTGTTGTTGTCGATACCGACGGTGGTCTGAGCGGTAAGGTTCGAAAGAATGCTCACGGTCGCCGAAGCGTTGCCGAGCACGCGATCCTCGGGCGAGTTGTCGGTGACCTCGTGGATCAGAGCCACGGGGTTGAGCACACTGGTCTGCCCCGCGAGCTCGTAGTACTTACCCGATGATAACTTGATCGGTTGCGTCGGGTCGTAAATCACCATGTTGGTGAAGAGACCGCCGGTAAATCCACCGCCGTTCTCCTGCGGCGCGAAGTCATTTTGGACGCGCGACGCCGTCAGGTTCAGCGCAAGGCGCAGCCGTCCGGTGAATGCGTCGTGGTTCGCGTTGAGCCGGCCCTGATAGCGCTTGATCCCGCTACCCCAGATCACACCCTGCTGATCGAAGTAGTTCAGCGAGGCACGATACTGTGTCTGCGCCGACCCACCATTGAAGGCGAGGTTGTGATTGGTCGCGATACCGGTGCGCAGAACGGCGTCCTGCCAATCGGTATTCGAGGCGCCAAGCGCCGTTAGTGCTTGCGGCGCCAGACCGCCGCGGACCGTCTTACCGGCAACTGAATCGGCGATGTACTGAGTCACCTGCTGCTGAATGAAGCTGCGATACTGCTGGCCCGTCGCCAAGTCGAGCTTCTTTGCAGCCGAGGCAGCGCCGACGTAGGCATCGTACTCCATGTTGCCCGCGCCACGCGCGCCGCGCTTGGTGGTAATGAGAATGACGCCGTTGGCGCCGCGGCTACCATAGATAGCCGTCGCCGCCGCGTCCTTGAGCACCGTGATCGTCTCTATGTCGCCCGGGTTGATCGAGTTGAGCGGGCTGCGCGGCAACTGGGCATTCCAGCCGATGCCGGTCGCTCCCGGCGACGTCGATGAGCTCTGTAGCGGAACCCCGTCGACGACGTAGAGCGGATCGTTGCTCGCGCTGATGGACGTGCCGCCGCGAATCACCACCTGCTGGCCCGAACCTGGATCGCCGTTGTTCGCCGTCAACTGCACACCGGCGACGCGCGCGTCGAGCATCTGATTCACGTTCGTGACGACGCCGACGTTCGCCTGATCTGCATCGACGGTCGCGACGGACCCTGAGATCGCCTCACGACGCTGGGTGCCGTAACCGGTGACGACGATTTCGCTGAGTACTGCCGCCTGGCGATTCATGACGAAGCTGACGTTCGTCGTCGAGCCAGCCGTGACGACGGCCGGTTGCGTCTGCGGTCGGAACCCGATGCGGCTTGCCCGCACGGTGTATGTCCCTACCGCCACGCCGGTCAACGTGAAACCACCGTCATCTCTACTCAGCGTCCCACGCTGGCCACCCATGATCACGATGTTGACATTCGCGATGCCTTGCTGGCTCGCGCTGTCGACGACGCGACCGCTGATGGTGCCAGTGGTACCCTGTGCGCGCAGCTGGCTGGCGAACAGCAAGCCACCTACGAGCATGGGAACTAGGAAGCGACCCCTTACCATGCGACTGTCCTCCACGGAGTGAGGAGTGGGAACCACGCCCTCGTCGATCGCTAAAAAACCAACTTTCCGCCGAGCCATTACGTCACAGGGACGCAACGACTCGACAGGTGGGATTAACTGGGCGGTGATATGGGACCAGGGGCGCACAATGTCAAGACAGATTTTCGCATAGACACTACTATGTCGAAGGCACCCATCGACCTATGGCAGCTCTCGGGCGTCGGCGCTCTGGCGAGTTGTGATGTTGCGATACAGTTTTGATCTTGCTCGACGGTTACTGCTGCGACGTCGCGTTACTGGTGCTCGCGGCCGGCTGCTGCGTGCCTAACGCCAGCCGACTACCGTGCTCCGGATCGAAGAGGTGCACCGCGTTCGGGGCCACGCGCAACGCGACTGTCTCCTCGATGCGGGGAGCGCGGTCCGCACCCACCGCCGCGACCAGATCGGCGCCACCCGCTACGCGCACGTATACGAGCTGCTCACTCCCCAGCGGCTCGACGAGTGTCACCACTGCACTCACACCAGTGTCGGCTGCAGCGCCGAGCGAGATATCGTGCGGCCGAACGCCAAGCACCACGGGACCTGCGCGCGTCGCGGTCGAATCCGACAGGGCGATCGTCACGCCCGGCGCGACGAAGCGTGCGCGCTCGTTCTCGCGCTCGATCGTGCCCCGAACGAAGTTCATCGATGGGCTGCCGATGAAGCTCGCGACGAATTGATTCCGCGGCTGACGATAGAGCTCCATCGGAGGCGCGATCTGCTGGAGCACACCGTCCTTGAGCACCGCGACGCGCGTCCCCAACGTCATCGCCTCCACCTGATCGTGCGTGACGTACACCATCGTCGCGCCGAGCCGGCGATGCAGGCGCGCCAGCTCGGCGCGCGTCTCGACGCGAAGCTGCGCGTCGAGATTCGAGAGCGGTTCGTCGAAGAGAAATGCCTTCGGCTCTCGCACGATGGCGCGGCCCAGAGCGACGCGCTGCCGCTGTCCCCCGGAGAGTTGCGCCGGCTTGCGGTCGAGCATCGATGCCAGTCCCAACGCGTCCGCAACCTCACCAATGCGCCGCGCAACCATGTCGTCCGATTGCTTTCGCAGCCGCAGACCGAAGGCCATGTTCTCGCGCACGGTCATGTGCGGGTACAGCGCGTAGCTCTGGAAAACCATCGCGATATCGCGCTCCTGCGGCGGGAGCCGCGTGACGTCGCGTTCGCCGATCGCGATCGTGCCGCCGGTGGGCTTCTCGAGACCGGCGATCATGCGCAGCACTGTCGACTTGCCGCTCCCCGACGGCCCGACGAGAACGAGAAATTCACCGTCAGCGACCTCTAATGAAAGGTCGCGTGACGCGACGAATCCGTTCGGGTAGCGCTTGTCGACGTGGGATAGCGTTATGCGCGCCATGCAGTCTCGTCTCTGTCCGTCGTCGCCGGATGGTTCACTTCTTTCGTCATCCCTTCACTGCACCTGCTGTGAGCCCCTGCACGATTCGCCGCTGAAAAGCGAGAACCACGATCGCCACCGGCGCCGTCGCGACTACCGTCGCCGCCAGTATCTGACCCCAGGGGACCTGATACTGTCCGCGGAACAGCGCGATCGCGACCGGCACGGTGTAGCGCTCCGGACCGAGCGTGAACGACAACGCGAACAGGAATTCGTTCCAACAATAGATGAAGGTGAGAATCGCGGTCGTCGCCAGGCCCGGGCCGGTGAGCGGCAAAATCACTCGCGTGAAGCTCTGCCAGCGCGACGCGCCGTCGACCATTGCGGCCTCCTCGAGGTCCGGCGGCAACTGACGGAAGAATCCGACGAGGAGCCATACCGCGAGGGGCATCGCGAACGTCACATATGGTAGTACGAGTCCCGGATACGTGTTGATGAGCCGCAACGCGCGCAGCAGCATGTATAGCGGGCTCACGATCGAGATCTGCGGGAACATCGTGACGGCGAGAATGAAGCCCAGGATCGCGCGCTTGAACGGGAACTCGATGCGCGCAAGCGCGTACGCGGCGAAGGCGCCGATCGTCACGCAGAACACCGTCGTCGTGCCGGCGACGATGAGCGAGTTCTTAATCGGCGTCCAGAAATCCCGTTCGGTGAAGAGCGCGCGATAGTGATCGAGGAGTAGCTCGCGCGGCCAGAGCGATGGCTCGCGAAACAGCGTTGCTTCGGGTGTGAACGACGCGACGACGGCCCAGTAGAAGGGAAATGCCGCAAACAGGACGAGCAGCACCAGCCCGACGCGGGCTGCGATCCGCCCTGCGGCACCTCGGGTTTCCGGGCTCATCGCCGCGCCCTCGGACCGCCGAGCTCGAGCCCGAGCCCGCGCATGTAGAGCATCGCGAGGCCGAACGTCACGAGAAAGATGATGACGGAAAGCGCCGCGCCGTAGCCGAATTCGAGGTTCTGCAACAGGGAGTTGAAGGTGTACACGGCAACCGGCTCCGTCGACGTTCCCGGGCCTCCACCTGTCATGACATAGATCAGATCGAACACGCGAAAAGCGTCCAGCGTGCGGAAAATGAGGGCGACGAGAATCGCCGGCTTGAGCAAAGGAATCGTTATGTGCCGGAGCTGCCACCACGCGCCCGCGCCATCGGTGGCTGCCGCCTCGTAAAGCTCCTTGTCGATGCTCTGCAGGCCCGCGAGGAGCAGGAGTCCGACGAACGGCGTCGTCTTCCACACATCGGCGAGAATCACGGGTACCCACGCCGTCGACGCGCGGACGAACCACACGAGCGGATGGTGCAGCAGGCCGACGTCGGCGAGGAGGACGTTGGCGATGCCCGCCTGCGAATCGAACATGAATCGCCAGAGGAGCGCTGCGACCACTGTCGGAATCGCCCATGGCACGAGCACCGCCGCGCGAACGATCCCTCGGCCGCGAAAGGCCTGGTTCATTGCCAGCGCGAGCGCGAGGCCTAACGAGAGCTCGAGCGAGACGCTGATCACGGCGAAGAACGCCGTATGGCCTAACGCCTGCCAGAAGCGCGCATCCTGGAAAATGTCCAGATAATTGCCCAGTCCGACAAAGGGACGGCCGAGCCAGGGCATGCGAAGATCGTGCTGATGAAGGGATTCCCACAGCGTCCAGCCGAGGGGAAACAGGGCGACGAGCAGGATGACCGAGAGTGCCGGCGCGGTCAGGAGCCAGCCGGCGCGCGCCTCGCTCGAATCGTCGACCGGCTGACGATCGTTCACGAGGCCTTTCGCGCTGCGACGAGGTCGCGCACGTGGGTCCGTTCGACAAGTGCATTCATCGCGCGCGCTGCATCGTGCAGCGCCTGCTCGGGCGCGACCTGGCCCGAGAGCGCCCGATGAAGATCGATCTGCAACAGTTCCGACAGCTGCGAGTAGATCGGCGTCGCCGGACGCGCCGCCGCGCGTTCGACGATGCTGCGCGCGAGCGTCACGGGAATGGGGATCACGTCCGCAAGCCGCGGGTCGTCATACAGCGCTCGGCGCGGCGGATAGCCGCCGAGCCGGGAGCGCTCGAGCATCTGATCGGGCGCGCACAGAAACGCGACGAGCTTCCAGGCCGCGTCGGGGTGTTCGGTGAACGCATTGATGGCGAGCGCCGAGCCGCCTAACGTGGCGGTCGATACGCCGCCGGGCGCGGCAGGCATCGGTGCGACCGCGAACTTTCCGGCGACCCGCGAGTCCTTCGGGACATTCATGATCGTCACGGCGTAGGGCCAGTTTCGCATGAACGCAGCGGTGCCATTCTGAAACGCGAAGCGCGACTCCTCCTCGTGCCACGTCAGAACTTCCGCCGGTGTCGCGCCGCTCGTGAGGAGCTGCCGCATGAACGCGAGCGCACGAATTCCTTCCGGTGAATCGACGACGATCCGGCCGTCGTCCGTCATCACGCGACCACCAAAGGCGCCGAGATACTCGAGAAAGCAGGTGACGAGCCCCTCGTAGCGCGAACCCTGCCACACAATTCCGTATGGCGTGCCCGCTCGCCGCGCACGTTGAATATCCGCCACCAAGGCATCCATCGTTGCTGGAGGTGAGCGAAAGAGATCCGTACGCCAATAGAGCATCCCGACGTCCATGAACCACGGCATCGCAAAGAGCGAGTTCGCCCACGTATTGGCCGCGATTGTCGCCGGGAAGAAGTCGCTCGCGTTAGGATGCCAGCGATCGAGCGAGAGCACCCATCCTGCTGCGGCAAACTCCGGCGTCCAGACGACGTCGAGCTGCAGCACGTCCGGCTCGCCAGCGCGCGCGTTCAGCCATTGCACGAAGAGTTGATGGCGTTGCGTCGCGTCGTCCGGCGTATGCTGAATGCGGACGCGAATCCCGGGATTAGCGAGTTCGAATCGCGCGACCTGGCGCGCGAGCACCGCGCCTTCCGCGCCGAGCGCACTGCCCGCGAAGGTGACGACGGGGCGCGTGTCGTCGGGCCGGCTCCCGTGGCAGGCAAGGACAGCGATGAGTGAGAGGATGGCAGGGCGAAAGTGGGCGCGCATGCGGGGGCAAGCTTACGTCACGCCGTGCGCAGAGGGTAGAGGGCGCAGGTGCAGAGGGCAGAGGGCAGAGGGCAGAGGGCAGAGGGCAAAGAGTTGAGCGTGCAACAGAGTGAGCCACGCACGACACTCAACTCTCTACACTCCACCCTCAACACTCTGCCCTCAACCCTCTGCCCTCAACCCTCTACCATCAACGCCTAGAATGGCACCGAAAAGCTCACCATGACGGGCGCCTTTGACGGAGTCATTGAACGGCGCTCGCGTTCGAGCATTCGCGCCGCGACCGCTTTCCCCGTTGCGTAGCCGAACATCGCGCCGACGACGGTGTCGGAAAGCCAGTGGCGTCCATCCATGACCCGCCCGGCACCGATGGCGAGGGTGACGCCGTAGAGCAGCGGCGTCGCAGCGTGCAGATCGAAGCGGTGCGAGAGAAAGCTCGCGCAACCCAATGAATTCGCGATGTGCCCGCTGAAGAACGAATGCATGTTCCAATCGTGGCTGCCGGGTGAGCGAATGACAAACGGATCGTCCGGCGAAGTGCGCGGGCGATCGCGCGCCACGAGCAGATAGACGATCTCCCGTGCTCCTGCGCTCGTTAGGTGTGCCGTGGCGCAACCAAGCCCCGCGTCCCGGAGCGCCTGCGAGCGGCCGATCGACCCCGCGAGATACAACACGCCGGAGATCGGGAGCAGATACTGCCCACTTCCCAGCTCGTACGCGGGGTATTTCGCCTCCTCGCTCAGCGTGTGTTTGAGCGTGCGCACCGGCCACGCGTCCGGATGATCGCTGATCCATCGCGCGAGGGGCTCGTCGGCGGTCGCGGCGACGCCGGTGAGCGCGGCCGTCGCCGCGACACCGGCCCAGTCGTCCTCGGTGGCGTGCGCCGGTGACGTCCACACGCTCCACACGTCCCCCACGAGGTGGCGCAAGTCCTGCCGAACGGAGTCCGCGCGCAGCTGCGCACTCGCCGATAGCGGAAGCGCGACAACGCGGAGAACCAACCAGAAACTCAATTGCCGCGCCGACGTACGCTGCACTGAACTCACCGTGTCTTTCGCATTTCAAGGCCGGAGTAAGGAACGAGCGAACCGATCGGACTCACGCATGGTCTAGGCCCGAGCCAACGCTTATGGATCCCGACATTCTCAGTTTCTTCCAGGTTTGCGCGGGGATCGTGATGACGGTCGGCGCGTTAGCGGCAATCGGCATCACCGCGCGTGTCATCCTCCTCCGCGCCCATCGCGCTCCGCAGCGGCCGCCCCTGGACGAGAACCGGCTGCAGCATCTGGAGCAGGCGGTCGACGCCATTGCCATCGAAGTCGAGCGAATTTCCGAAGGCCAGCGATACACCACCAAGCTTCTCGCCGAGCGGGATCGCGATTCCTCTCTACATTAAGGGAATCGCCAGCGCCTAACGATTCTTTCCCCGCACAATTCCTCGGCACGATCGGCAGCCTAGTCGGCCAGCTGCCCGACTGAGCACGACAAATACGTACATATGCGTTGAGCGCGCTCTGGCATGGCGTAGAGGCGCGGTCGTTGCACGTTCTCGCGCGCCCGACAGACATCCCGGGGATTCGGAGGGGAATCGCGAAGAACATGCTCGCGCGAGGGATGTCTGTGCCACTTGAATCGGAGGAATCGGACTAATGGCAGCAAACAACCTCAGCGGAAAGCGCGTGGCGATTCTCGCGACTGACGGCGTCGAACAGGTCGAGCTCACGGAACCACGCAAGGCGCTCGATCGAGCGGGAGCGAAGACTGTGGTCGTGTCGCCGAAAAGCGGAAAGATCAAAGGTTGGCAGCACGATCATTGGGGCGACGAGATCCCCGTCGATCTCACACTCGATCAGGCGAGGGCCGACGATTTCGATGCATTGCTCTTGCCAGGCGGGGTGATGAATCCGGACCACTTGCGGACGGACAAGCGCGCGGTCGAGCTCGTGAAGCGCTTCTACACCTCGGGCAAACCGGTCGCGGCGATCTGCCATGGACCGTGGCTACTCGTCGAGGCGGACGTGGTGCGCGGCCGCTCCGTGACGAGCTGGCCATCGCTCCAGACCGATCTCCGGAACGCGGGCGCCGACTGGAGCGATAAGGAAGTCGTGACCGACGAGGGGCTCGTCACGAGCCGCAAGCCGGCCGACATCCCGGCGTTCAATGCGAAGATGATCGAGGAGTTCGCCGAGGGCTCGCACGCAGGCCGACGTGAAACGACGCGCGGCGTGCGGCCGGAGGCGCGCCAATAGAGGGGCGAGGGGCTAGGGGCTAGGAGTTAGAATCCGCTCACCAAGCCCCTAACCCCTAACCCAAGCCCCTAACCTCTAACCCCTAACCCCTACATCCTCCACCCTACGCCTTGCTCTGATCGCACGCCGAACGCTTGAAGTTCGGGTTGCTCTCCTCCTCCTGCGGCACGGGCAGATTCACGTCCGTGCTGTACTTGTCGCCTTTGAAGTAATCGCCCGTCGGGAACACGGACTCCGCGTTGCGACCGTAGAACGGCTGGCGGACGAGTCGCCGCAGATCGCCAAGGCGGTGCGCCGTACCGAAGAGCCAGAAGGCTCGCTCGGAGAAGAGCTGGTCCTGCTGCGCTGTGGCGCCCGTGGCCGCTGACAAAGCCGGCAGACCGGCGTCGGTGCGCAAGGCGTTCAGCAACTCGAGTGTGCCATTGGCGCCACCGTAATTCCCGGCCCTGAGGGCCGCTTCCGCCTCGATCAGGCGGGCCTCGGTCCCATCGGCGATCACCTCGGGGGCGCTCCAGCTGCCGTACTTCACAGGTGCCAGGATCTCGGTCTCGCCATCGAAGGCGGAGATGTCGAGATCTTGCGTCGCGGTGCGTGGATCATTCCCGCTCACGAAAGGCAGGCCATTCTGGCCCTCGCGGTCGGAGGTCGTTAGGCGCGTGTCGACCCACATCAGCTCGTACATCCCGCTCTTGGTGCGGTCGTTGGCCGGATCGTGCTCCGTCGTGAAGCGGAAGGTGGTCGGCACACCGGCCACGGCGGCAGCAGCCTGGGCCGGCTGATCGAGGTCGAGCAGCGCGCGCCCCTTCCCGACCATCGCCGTATAGCGCATCAGGTCGTCGCCGCCGGCGACCGCCGCCGCGGAGTCGAATTTCACGATCGCCGCATTGAGCAGTTCGGTCGTGCTCTCCGGCGTGCCGAAGACGTACGCACCGCTGGCGTCGATGTGGCTGCCAACCGGTACGCCGCTACAGAAATTTTCGGCAAGGAAGACGTAGTCGAAGCCGGCGAAGTTGAGGACACGCGCGAATCCGGGGTCCGTGGCCGCGAACTGCGCATAACGCGCCGCGGTGTTGTTCGCGCTCACGATCGAGCGCTGAATGTTGCGCATGACGCGCGAGATGATGTCGTTCGTCGGATTCGCGTCGCGCGAGTCGATCGTGACGTGCGTCGAGAAGAAGTCCGCGGCGATGAACTCGTCGGTGAAGAGGCCGCTCGTCTGGATGATGGCGTCACTGTTGTCGCCGTTATTGTAGCCGCCATAAGCGACCGCGAAGTCGCCCGAGGCGCCGGCAAGGAGCGTCGGCAGCGCGGCGGCGCCGGCGGTCGCGTCAGGCGGAACGACATCGGGCGTCGACACGTCGAGATTGCACGCCGTCAACGCGCTGCCGAGAGCGACCGCGCCAGCAAGTACCACTCCGCGCAGCGCCCGATATGAAAGTTTATGAATCATTGGTTGCGACCGTCAGAAGGTCAGGTTGAGGCGCGTGATGAAGTACCGCACTTGCGGCTGCGTCAGGAAGTCTCCAACACCGTTGTTGTCTTGACCCAGAACGTTGACTTCCGGATCCACGCCCGAGTACTTGGTCCACGTGCCAAGATTGCGGCCGGCGAAGGTGATCGACAACGCGCTCGCGCGCGCCTTCTGCGCGTAGCGCGCCGGCGCGTTGAGGGTGAGCGACAGCTCGCGCCATTTGACGAAGCCCGCATCCTCGATGTAGCCGCCGAAGTAATCACCATTCGACATGTAATCGGCGATGGCGTTGGCACGCTCCATCACCGGCGCGCTCTTGTCGTTCAGGCCGCGACACACGAGCACGAAGGGCAGGCACCGGAACTGCTCACTGCTGTTGTACAGTTTGTTGCCGCCGCGATACTCGAAGAGCGTCGAGAGCCTAACGAACTTGAAGAGCGTGAGATCGCCGAGGATCGAGCCCTGACGCGTCGGCAGCACGCTGCCCAGGAAGCGGTACTTGTCGGGGTCCGTCGTGAAGAAGACGTCGTTTGGACTGATCGATCCGTCCGGGGAGACCTTCACGCTGTCCACCGTCGTGCCCCAGTATCCGCCGAGCGGATAACCCTGGACGTGTCGCTGGGAGTACCCAAAAAGTATTGGCGGCTGCCCGCCGAGATTCGTGACGCGATTGCGATTGCCCGACGCCGTGAGGGTCAAGGCAAGCACGGCGTCGTTCCTCTGCAGAGGCGTTGCGTTGAGCGTGAGCTCCACGCCGCTGTTGGTGACCGCGCCGAGATTCTGGAATTCAGAGGTCGGCCCGCCAAACGATTGAGCGAGCGGCACGAGGACGAGCGCGTCGCGGGACCGCTTGTCGTAGTAGGTGAAACCAATCGACGCGCGATCGTGGAAGAAACCGGCGTCGAAACCGACTTCGTACTCGCGGGTCCGCTCGGCCTTGAGGTTCGGATTGCCGAGATTGCCGCTCGTGACTCCAGCGACGTTGGTGGAGTCGAGCCGCGCCGGCGCCGCGGTAAAGTAGGCGATGGCGTCGAGCACGCCGGGGCGGAGTCCAGACTCGCCGTACGCCGTCCGCAGGCGAAGCTGATTGAGCGTCGTGCCGCCCTCGGTGACGACGTACGAGGCCGACGCCGATGGATACTGGATGAAGCCGAAGTTCTTGCCGAACGCGCTGTTCTTGTCGCCGCGGAGCGCAAGCGAGACGTACAGCTTCTCGTTCCAGCTCAACTGCTGGGAAACGAAGCCGCCGACGGTCTTGTTATCGACCGTTGCCTCGTCGACGGTCTTGTCGCTGACCGTCCCGCCTAACGAACCGCTCCCTGCGGTGAGCGTGCGGCCGAAGGCCTCGGTGCCCTGGTCCTGCGCCTGCTGGTATTGATAGCCCGCCTGCGTCACGCCCTCGAGGGTCGAGAGAATGTGATACCGGCCGGTGAGCGAGTAGTTGGTCGTGATGTTGAGAATCTGAAACCGATTCGACGTCCGGCTGCCGAGGTTGTCATTCGAGAAAAACACGGTGTTCGGCGGGATCGTCTGCTCGTCGAGGCGATTCACGACGTCGAGGCCGAGCGTTGCGTTGCTCGAGAGCCAGGAGAGCGGCCGCCACGCTGCATTTGCTCCACCCGTGAAGCGATTCACGTCCTGGCGCGTGTCGATGTTATCGAACTGTGCAGGCGGGACTGGATTGTAACCGTCGGTCGGTCCGTTTCCGGGCCAACCAGCGAGCCCATTGGAGATCGCGCCGTAGTAATTGTTGTCGTTCTGCGGCAGCTGCAGTTGGCTGCGCAGGAATCCCGACGAAACGTTGACGTCGATCTTGTCGTTCGGATGCGCGCTGAGATTGCCGCGGAGATTGAGCTTCGCGAGGTTGCTCGTGGTGTAGACTCCCCCCTCCTGCTCCGCATCAGCGGATATGAAATACGTCGACGCCGGAACGCCGCCCGACACGGAGCCGCCGAACTTCTGACGACGGCCAACGCGGAAGGGGCTGTTTTGCTCCAGTGGATCGAAGGTGCTGAGCGAATCGATGGTGCAGTTGCCGAAGGACTGATCGACGAGGTTGCACGTCGGGCTGGGCGTTCTCGACTTCGGCCAGCCGGGGAAGCCGTAGAGCGGCTGGTTGGTCCAGCCACCGTAGTTAGGCGGGTACGCGTTGTTCTCGTAAATCGAGCCGAGCTCACCGTACGCGTCCCACTTCGCTTGACCCGCCCGACCTCGCTTGGTCGTGATCTGAATGACGCCGTTCGCCGCCGCCGTACCGTAGAGGGCCGCGGCCGCCGGACCCTTGACGATCTCGAAGCTCTCGATGTCTTCGGGATTGATGTCGTTCAATCGCGACGGCGACTGGCCGCCGACGCCAATCGAGTTCGACTCTGGCGTATTGTCGATACGAACGCCGTCGATGATGATCAGTGGCTCGTTGGAGAGCGACATCGAGTTGGCGCCGCGAATGCGAATGCGCGCGCCTTCGCCGGTCGTGCCCGTACTCTGCGAGATCGTCACGCCGGATGCGCGCGCGGTGACGAGCTCGGAGAAGTTCTGCACGGGCGCGAGCACGATCGTGTCGGTCGAGATCTGCGCGACCGACGCGCCGTTTTCACGCGCGAGCTGTTGCGTGCCGCTCGCGGTCGTGGTGATCGCGCTGAGTACGGTCGCAACGGAACCAAGGCCGAAGTCGGCCGTCGATTCCTGGGCGCCGGCGACGGCGACCTGTCGCGTCGTGCTCTGGAATCCGATTCGGGCCACGCGGAGAGTGACGGTGCCAGCGGGAACGCCCGTGATGCGATATCGACCGTCGACGTCGGTGCGCGCACCGCGCGTCGTTCCGACGATCGCGATCTGTGCCTCGGGTATCGGGCGTTGGCTCTCCAATTCGGTGACGCGGCCGGCGATGGAACCGGTATTCTGCTGCGCGGCGGCGCGCGCGCAGGGCGCGAGCGTCAACGCCGCCGCGGTGCCGGCAGCGAGGAGACAACTGAACAATCGCAACATGACGGCTGGTTCCTCAATGCCAGACCAGGTGGATCGGGTCGCGCGTCTCGCCTCGGTGCGAGACGACGCGGATGCGCCGGCGAGATTACGCGGCCGTACGCGCACGGCCGGCTCGAGTAGTCAAGCCGGCTCAACGTCGTGGGGACGCGTCCACGCAGCGACACGACCACGCGATGCGAATGGGTAACCGCGCGAATGGCAGTGTACGTCACCTCGACGTCGATGCGGCCGCATCATGCCAGATTTCACAACTTATGAACCTCCGCCAATCGAGCGCGCCAGGCGGGACGAATACTGTGAATGGCGTGATGGACCGCACCTGATCGGTGATGAGCATACAAGAAAGGCCCATGAGCTTCGCTCATGGGCCTCGGTACGACAGTACTGCGGTACGGGATGGAGAACTTACTGCCCCGGGCCCGTCGCTACCTTTGGCGCCGGCTTCGACCGATCCTCGTATGGCCTGAGCCACCACTCGAAGAACACCCACGTCCGATTCCACGAGTCGATCTGCTCCGGTGAATCGACGCGCTCGAGCGTCTTTGGGTCGACGCGTCGGCTGAACGCGTGCCCGACCGACGCGCCCCAGGGTGCCGGATCGACGTAGACCTTCGTTTCGGCGAGATCCGGCTTCAGCGCGCGCAGCTTCCACACGAGCTGCTGATCCTCGACATAGTTCACGTCCTGATCGTTCGTCGCGACGTGGACGAGAATCGGGATGTGGAGATCCTCGACGTGATACAGCGGCGACCGCTTGATGTATTCGTCGGGCTTCTCGAACGGGAGACCGCCGATGGCGGGCTGCGTCGAGTAACTGCGCTGATAACCAGGACCCTTGTACGAGAGCCGGAAGACGAGATTCGTCACCGGTACGATTGCAGCCGCGGCCTTGAAGGGCGTCTCCGGTCGCATCGCGAGATGAGCTGTTATGAAACCGCCGTGGCTCCAGCCCATGATGCCGATGCGATCCGGATCCACGTACGGCAGCGTCTTGAGATAATCGACCGCGGTGAGAACGTCGTCGAGCTCCTTGCCGCCGTAGTCGATCGCGTTGTAGAACGCTGCGCCGTGCCCGGTGCTGCCGCGATAGTCCGGCGTGACGATGACATAGCCGCGCGCCACGGCTTCCTTGACGAAGGGCAGCATCGATTGCGTCCAATCGCCGTGGACGCCGCCGTGCACCCACACCATCGCCGCGTGGCCGTGCGGACCGCGCTTCGTGAGGGGCGCGAAGAGATAGCCGGGGATCTCCATCCCGTCAGCGTTGCTCTTGTACGTGATCTTCTTGAAGTCGTACGAGCCTGCCGCCCGCGCGGCGAGAATGCTGTCGGTCGCCTTCTTCGACGCGATCTGCCGCTCGAAGTCGGCTGGCGGCTGATCTTCGGGACGATTGCTGACGTACAGCTCTTCGGCGCGGGCCGAATCCATCTTCACGACCTGGCGAGGACGGCGCTGACCCTGAGGGCGAGCGCCCTGTTGCTGGGCCGCGAGCGGCGCGGTCGCGACGAGCAGCACCGCGAGGGCGCGAATGGAAGTGTGCTTACCAATTGTCATCGAGGGACTCCGGGTGGGTGCTTCAGGTTCTACGGCCAATGCGAAGATACCGCTGCGCGCGCGTCGTCAAAAGGAGCCTCACCACATCGGCAGAATGCGGCCGACGTTGGTGACGAGGCCCGCATAGACCGCCCGCGGCTGCGGGCCGGCGACGGGAATGATGACGCCGACATCGAGCGCGAGCCTGCGCCAGCCGCCTAACGTTGGACCGGTGAGAATCGCGACCGTTGGAGCGCTCGCTGCCGGACCATGCGTCCCCGGAAAGCCGAAGCACTCGAGCTGCCACCCAACCGGGCCGGCAACGGGGAAACCGCTCGACGCCGTCCAGAAGGTGGTGGTGCGCGGCACGGTCGAGCCGTCGCCGCCGTGCTTCGTGAGCCCGACGTTGAGATCGAGGCTCACCGGACCGATCGATCGACTGTCGATGAGAATGAGACCGGCGTCGGTCGTGTTCGTGCCGCGAGTGCCGCCAGTCGGGAATTTGATCAGAGGCAAGATCGCGAAGCGCTGCAGCGGGCCATCGCCATCGATCAGACGCCACTTGAGGCCGGCCGCGAAGTCACCCGCGCCTAACCGCACTCCCGTCACGCTCTGTACCGGCAGGAACACCGACAGCTGCACACGCGACGCCAGCCCAACCTTGAGCTCGTTGGGCATGTCGAAGGCGTGACTCCCGTCGCGGTCGCGGTCGCTTTCGACGCCGGTCTCGATCTCGAGATATCCCGATGCCACGGTCCCGGCATGTGTCGCCACGCTCGGCCGCTCGGGCTGCACCTGCCGGGGATCGATCGCTGTTGGATTGCCAGATGATAGCGCAGGTGCGCACGCGCTCATGGTCAAGAGCAGCCAGAGTGCATGACATGGAGCGTTGGCGTTCTCTTGCATTCAACTACGGAGCGGCCCGAGTCACGGCTGAGCCGCCACCGCGGCCGAGCGCCCCGAGCGAGCCACGACAGCCGGACTCAATACGCCGACGCGATCGACCACATTCACCACCACCCGTTCGATCTCTCCAGCGCCAGCCACGCCGAGCCGGTGCGACCGGACTTCGTTAGGCAGGATCTCGGTCGTCCACTGGCCGCCCTGCAACGTGCGCACCAGCCAGAGCCACGGCTTGCTGCCGTCCGCCGGCGTGAGGCGCACGTACTGCTCACCGGTGGCCGCAGATGCGAACAGAGTCGCCGTCGGGCGCGGTGGCGGCGTCCGCTCGAGCCACGGACTGGCCGGCACGAGCACGGGCTCGGCGTACAGGGGCGCGAGCTTCGCGTCGATGCTGTCGACGTCGCGCATCAAGCCTTTCATGCTGAAGAAGACGTTCCCCGTCGCGCCGCCGTTCGGCGCGCTCGTGACGCTCACTCTCGTTAGGTTCACCTGCTGGATGATCTCGTCGGCGCGCCAACCCGCGCGCGTTCCAGCCGATTTCTGTGTCGTGTCGACGACACGATGCAAGCCATTCCCGATCCAGAGATTCCGGTGCTTGATGTTCTGTGACGCCCACCAATCCAGCAGCACGGGATAGCTCTGCGGCGAATCGATCGACCAATAGAGCTGCGGCACCCAATAGTCCACCCATCCGTTCCGCAGCCACTTCCGTGTGTCGGCGAAGATCTCCTGATACGCGTCGAAGCCCGGTGTCACGCTCGGCGGATTGCCGGGGCGCCAGATCCCGATCGGACTCACGCCGAAGCGTACCCACCGCTTCGTCGCGTGCACGCCGCGGTCGAGCGCCTCGACGAGTAGATCGACGTTGCGTCGGCGCCAATCGTCGCGCGCCAAGGTACCCCCGCCACGGCGATAGCGCGCATAGGTCGCGGAATCGGGAAAGTCGATCGCGCGTCCGCTCGAGTCGTTCTCCCGGTACGGATAGAAGTAGTCGTCGATGTGCACACCGTCGATGTCGTATCGCTTCACGACGTCGAGGACGACCTGCACTGTGCGGGCGCGCACGGCGGGATCGCCGGGATCCATCCACAGATAGCTGCCGTACTGCCTGACGAGTGATGGCGACGTTCGGCTGACGTGGGTGCGCGCCGCCTCGCTGAGCGGCCTTGCATAACGAGCGCGATACGGATTGAACCACGCATGCAGCTCCAGCCCGCGCTGGTGTGCCTCGGTCACCGCAAAGGCGAGCGGATCCCACGCCGGCTCCGGCGCACGGCCCTGGCGTCCCGTCAGATACTCCGACCAGGGCTCGAGACGCGAATCGTATAGCGCGTCCGTCCCCGGGCGGATCTGGAAAATGATTGCATTGAGATGGAGCGCGACCGCCTTGTTGAGGATCGCGAGCAGTTCGGCCTGTTGCGACCAGGTGTCGAGATCCGGGCGCGACGGCCAATCGATGTTCCCGACTGTCGCAACCCATGCCGCACGAAATTCTCGACGCACGGGAGGGGGGTCCTGCGCGTAGAGGCGAGAGGGTTGAGCGCTGAGCGTGACTACGGAAAGAGCGGCCGCGAAACAGGCGGATGATCGACGAATCGGCATGGATGCAACGTGACCATCTGAACGCCTCGATTCAACCGCCTGGGGTCATTCGTCCGAGGGAGAATCGCGGTGACAGCGTCTCCGCTCCCGCGTCCATCTACGGAGTGCCGGCCAGGCCAACGTGCCTCTCGAACCATCCCGGAGCCCTTTCATGCACAACCAAGTCGTTGCCCAGGCGGCGCGAATGAGCGCGCGCTTGTCGATCGTCTTCCTCGCCGTCGTGAGCGCGTGCGAGGTACCGACCAAGCTCCCCATCTGGGACCAGACATGGGTAATTCCGGGGGACAGCACTCGCGTCAGCGTCAGCGAGCTGCTGCCGAAGAGTGGCGAGATCACCGTCTCCACGTCGGGCGGACAACCCGTCTTCGCACTGAGCGTGGCGGCGCCGGCGGCGATCAGCCGCTCGCTCGGACAGGTCTGCGGCGCGTGCACGGCGGCAAATGGCATGACGGTGCCGAAGCCGGCGTTCTCGATCAGCGACTCGACCGCGGTCGCACTCCCGACCGATCTCGTCGCGGCAACGATCGTGAGCGGTGGCTTCACCTACACCATCACGAACAACTTCTCGTTCGATCCGATCCGTCCGAGCGCTGCCGGCGCTCCCTATGGCTACTTCGTGATCAGAGTCATGAATGGGGCGACGCTCGTCGCCCTCGACTCGGTCGACGGATCCACGCTCGGCATCGGCAAGAATGGCGCGACGTTACAGCGGCCGCTCCCGCTCAACGTCGGCGGCGGCTCCCTTTCGATCACGAGCGCGACGCCTGTCGAAGTTTACTTGACGCTCAACTCACCGCAGGGCGACCCGGTGACGATCAACACCAGCCAGAGCTTCTCGGTCGCCATTCAGCCGGCGCCGATTGCGCTCAGTCAGGCGCAGGTGCAGATGAGCAATCAAACCATCAATGCCGCGCAGACGACAGTCGACCTGAGCTCGGTGAGCGATCAATCGATCGTCAATCGTGTGCAGGGCGGCGCACTCCACCTGAACATCGACAGTCCGTTCGGAGTTCAGGGAACGCTCACGGCAACGTTCAGCGTTCCCGGCGGCGCGCAAATCGTCAAATCGATCCCACTCACGACGGCCGCGACGCAAACGCTCGACGTGCCACTCACGGCCGCCGAGCTGAGGTCACTGCTCGGCCATACCGCGGACCTCACCGTGTCGGGGAGCGTCAACTCACCATCAGGTTCGGTGACGCTGACGCCGACGCAAGTCCTCCGAGTCACGAGCACTTTCCAGATCACCCTGAGCACGACGGAGAGCTGAGCCATGACACGCTATCACATCGCGATCACCCGGCCGGCACTCGTTGCATTGCTCGCCGCGGCGACGTTCGCGCCCAAGGCACGCGCGCAGCTCGCGAGCGCCAGCGCGGCCTCCCTCGCGTTAGGCGACAACTACACCGCGCTCGCTCGCGGCTTCAACGCCGTCAACTGGAATCCAGCGGGACTCGGCATGCCGGAGAATCCGCTCCTGTCGTTCGCGTTCGCGGGACGGGGCGATGCAGGAATGGATCCGATCTCGATGAGCGATCTGGCAAAGTACAGTGGCGCCGTCGTTCCGAATGCCGTGCTCGCGAACTGGATGTCGCGCGTGCGGGCGCAAGGCGGTCAGAAGGTCGATGCAGAAGGCACTGGATCCTTCGCGTTGAGCGTCGGACCGTTTGCCTTCCAGCTGGCCACGAATGCCTACGAGCGCGGCAAGCTCAATCCGGACGCCGTCGAAGTGCTTCTGTACGGAAACTCCACGCAGACCGGCACGCCGCGGGACATGAACTTCACCGGCTCCCGCACCGAAGCGGCGGTGGTGACGACCGCGGCGGCGAGCTTCGGGCAATCCGTTGACATCGGCCTCGGTCCGCTCACACAACATTTCGCGTTCGGCGCAACCGTGAAGTACATCGTCGGCAACGCCCTCTTGATCGGTCAGGACGCTGGCTCGCAGCTCGCCGCGAGTCCCCTCGCGCTCGACGTGCAGTTCCCGATCATCCAGTCGGACACCTCACTCAATGGTATGCCGCAGCGCGGAAAGGGTGTCGGCCTCGACGTCGGCGCGGCCTGGGAGTTTGGTCCTTTCGCCGCTGGCGCAACGATTCAGAATCTCGTCAACACGTTCAAATGGAACGTGAACGAGATGTACTTCCGCCCGGGCAACGCGGTCTTCAGCGCCGCCACGCGGACGACGAATTTCGACGTGATGTCGATGGCGTCGGTGCCCGATTCGCTGCGCGCCCGCTCCGACGCGCTGAGCGCCGAGGTGGCCGCGATGCGCTTTACGCCGTCGCTCAACATCGGGGTGTCGATGAAGGTCCTTCCCTTCCTCACGGCGATGGCGGACGTCCGCCAGAATCTCGGCGACGGGATGCACCTTGCGGAGCGCACGCACGTCGGCGCGGGTGCGGAGCTCAGGATCATCCCCTTCCTTCCAATTCGCGCTGGCCTCTCGATGATCAGCGGCGGCTACGTGGCCTCGGCTGGCGCGGGTCTCGAGGTGGCATTCTTCCATCTCAATGCGGGGATCGCGGCGCGGAAGACCGAGTACGGGCAATACCCGTCCGGCGCGCTGACGGTCTCGATTGGGCAGTAAGACTCGGTAGAGTAGAAGGGCGCGCGTCGGGAGGGGCGCGTCGAATACGGCGCGTCGAATACGGCGCGTCGAAAGGGGCGTTTTGCGAATTCTGTAACGCGCGCGCAACGCGGCGCCCGATTTCCTTGTCTAGTCGCAGTTTCGACGCGCTCCCCTCGACGCGCTCCTCTCGACGCGCCCCTCTCGACGCGCTCCTCTCGACGCGCCCCTCTCGACGCGCCCCTCTCGACGCGCCCCTCTCGACGCGCTCCCCTCGACGCGCCTTTTTCGACGCGCCTTTTTCGACGCGCCCCTTCAGGCAGTCCCCGCCCTGCCCGTCCGCCGGATATATTGCGGCTCACCCCAAACGCGTTTCCTGCCGGATGACTGCGCCCGCTGCTGCCGTAACTGCTCCCCAAAAGAAGAAAGTCGACACTGCCCGCGCCTGGGCCGAGACTCGCCAGCTCATTCGCGAGCACCGCGGATCCCTTACGATCGGCATGACCCTCATGCTGATCAATCGCGTCGCCGGGCTGGTGCTTCCATGGACCTCCAAGTTCCTCATCGACGACGTCATCGGTAAAGGGCACGCACAGTTGCTCATGCCCCTCGCCGGCGCGGCGGCGCTCGCGACGCTCATCCAGGCCGCAACAGGATTCGCGAACTCTCAGGTCGTCAGCGTCGCCGCACAGCGCGCGATCACCGAGATGCGCAAGCGGGTCCAGGAGCACGTTCTCCGACTGCCCGTCTCCTATTTCGATTCGACCAAGACCGGCGTCCTCATCTCGCGCGTGATGAGCGACGCCGAGGGCGTGCGCAACATCGTCGGAACAGGGCTCATTCAGCTCGTCGGCAGCTTGATCACGGCTGTGCTCGCGCTGGGCATCCTGGTCTGGCTGAACTGGAAGCTCACTGCTCTCACGATCGTGGTCCTTGCGGCGTTCGGTGGCATGATGGCGATTGCGTTCAAGCGTCTGCGGCCGCTGTTCCGCGAGCGGAGCATCATCAACGCCGAAGTCACTGGTCGCCTCGCCGAAAGCCTCGGTGGCGTGCGACTCGTAAAGGTCTACGTGGCCGAGCGGCGCGAGCGGTTGGTCTTCGCCAAGGGTGTCCACAAGCTGTTCCGGAACGTGGCGAAGACGATCACGGGGACATCGGCCGTGGGCGCGGGCGCGTCGGTCATCGTTGGGCTCATCGGCGTCGTGATGATCATCGTCGGTGGACGCGCGATCCTCGCCCACCAGATGACGCTCGGCGATTTCATCATGTACATCTTCTTCGTCGGGCTGATGGCGGCGCCGCTCGTGCAGATGGCGTCGATCGGCACGCAGGTCAGCGAGGCGTTCGCGGGGCTCGATCGCATTCGCGAGATCATGCAGACACCAACCGAAGACCAGGCGGACGCGGGGAAAGCGCCGCTGTCGGACGTCCTCGGCGAGGTGAAGTTCGAGGACGTCAGCTTCGAGTACAACCCGGGCGTGCCCGTGCTCAAGCACGTCACATTCGAGGCCGAAGCCGGCTCCACGACGGCGCTCGTAGGGCCGAGTGGCTCTGGTAAGAGCACGCTCATCAACCTCGTGATGGCGTTCACGCATCCCAAGAGCGGTCGCGTCATCGTCGACGGGCACGATCTCGAGACCGCGCGACTCCACGATTATCGGGGGCAGCTCGGCGCCGTTATGCAGGACAACTTCCTCTTCGACGGCACGATCCGGGAGAACATCATCTACGCGAAACCGGGCGCGACGAACGAGGAGGTGCGCGCCGTCGCTCGCATTGCCCACGTCGACGAATTCGCGGAGAAGTTCGAGAACAAGTACGAGACCATCGTTGGTGAGCGCGGTGTGAAGCTATCGGGCGGGCAGCGCCAGCGCATCGCGATCGCGCGCGCGATCCTGGCTGATCCACGAATTCTCATTCTCGACGAAGCGACGTCGAGCCTCGACAGCGAGAGCGAGGCCCTGATCCGCGACGGACTCCGCTCGCTGCGTCGCGGACGCACGACGTTCGTCATCGCGCATCGTCTGTCGACGATCGAGAGCGCGGATCAGATTCTCGTCCTCGACAACGGCATCGTGGTCGAGCGCGGTACGCACCGCGAGCTCCTCGCCCTCGGCGGTCGTTATCGCCAGCTGTACGACAAGCAGTACGGCGCCGAGCGCGATCGGTTCATCAATCCGGGGGAGGATTTCATTCCCGTGCCGCCCTCGCCGAGGGAGCAGGTCAAGGTCCGCTGAGTACGAAACGCGGCAGAGCGAGATCTTCACCACTTCGCGGGGTATGAAGATTGGTGCGTCTTCCGCGTCACTTCTAAGCAGCAGCCCCAGCGCTAGATTCGAGTTATGCTGCGATCGATCTCAGTACTTGCCCTTTGCACAGTCGTCGCTCTCGGCTTTGGCGCCGCACGAGCGGAGGTTGTTCATCCGTTGGCGCCGCCTGCGGAGCCTAACGCCGAAGGCAGGCCGTTTGCCGTTGGCGAGAAGCTGACCTACAACGCGAAGGTCAACTTCCTTCACGCCGGCACAGGGACGATGAGTGTCGTCGGCATCGACACCGTCCGTGGACACACGGCGTACCACACCGTCTTCGACGTCCACGGCGGAATCCCGTTCTATAGAGTAAACGACCATTACGAGAGCTGGTTCGACACGACGACGATGGTGTCGCTGCGCTACAGGCAGAAGATCGACGAGGGCCCCTACGAGCGGGAGCGTACATACGAGATGTACCCGGAGAAAGCGACATTTAGCGAAAACGGCAAACCGGAGGAGCCGAGCGTCAGCCTGCCTCTCGACGACGGGTCCTTCATTTACTTCGTCCGCACATTGTCGCTCGATCTCGGCCAGACGTACGAGTTCAATCGCTACTTTCGTCCCGATCGGAACCCCGTTCGGCTGGAAGTCGTACGGAAAGAGCGGATCAAGGTGCCGGCCGGCGAGTTCGACGCGATTGTCGTTAGGCCTTCGATCAAGACGAACGGCATCTTCTCTCAGCACAGCAACGCGGAAATCTGGTTCTCGAACGATTCGCTCCGACTGATGCTTCGTATGAAGTCGGGGCTACCCTTTGGCACGCTGCAACTCGAGCTCAAGGACATCAACCGCGGAGGAGTGCGAGAATGAGACGTTCGACTTCGGTGTGGATCGGCGTGGCCGTCCTGGCGGCGATGGCATGCGGCAGACATGACGCCGATGGCGGCAGCGCCCAGGTTCAGGGCAACATCGCGCACCGTGACAGTGCAGTGACGCTCGGCCCCGGCGACGTGCGCATCGTGAACGAGGACAGCAGCGTCGAGATGGCAGTCGTCGGCCAGCAGATCATCGTGCGACTGTCGGAGAAGACGATGAATAAGGTGCGTCAGGAGACCGATACCACGCACACCGATTCGGGCTTCGGCGGCTCGATCGAGCGCATGGTGAAGCGCACGGTGCAGTCCGCGCTGGGGCAGCAGATGACGTATCCCCTGTCCGACGTGCGCGACGCGAAGTACGAGGATGGCGCGATCGTCCTCGACGTCAACGGCAACAAACAGCCGCGGTTGTTATCGAATACTAAATTCAACGGCCGGAAGCTTCTGGAAAGTTTCCGCCCGGACGACGCGCGGCGGTTCGTTGCGGCGGTGAACAAGAAGAAGGGCCTATAGCCCTCTGGCAGGCCGGAGGGCTTGCAGGCGCCCCTTCTCCTGAGCAGGTTAGGCCCACCCTCTCCCCTCCGCAGATGCCTCATCGTCCGATTCGCTTCGCCGCGCTTTCGAGCGCCATTGTCTTCGCGGCCGCGGGCGCCTATGCCCAAGTACCGGCCGGCCACCCTCGAGCTCAGGCCAACACCCTCACCGACGCCGAGAAGGCGACCGGGTGGAAGCTCCTTTTCGACGGCACCACGCTGAACGGCTGGCGCGGTTACAAGTCGCAGTCGGTCCCGTCGGCGTGGCACATCGCCAACGGCACGCTCACCAAGGATGTCGGCACCGACGACATCATCACCACCGACAAGTATGCCAACTTCGATCTCCAGGTCGACTGGAAGATCGCGCCGAAAGGCAACGCCGGCATTTTCTATCGGGGCACCGAGGAGTACGATCACATCTACTGGAGCGGGCCCGAGTATCAGCTCCTTGACGACAAGGGGCACGTCGACGGCAAGAGCCGCCTAACGGCGGCGGCGTCGGCTTACGCGGTCTATGCGTCGCCGAAAGGCTACCTGCATCCGGCTGGCCAATGGAACCACACGCGCATCGTCGTCAACGGCGATCACGTCGAGCACTGGCTCAACGGCCACAAGATGGTGACATACACGTTAGGCAGTAAAGATTGGACGGCACGCGTGGATTCGAGCAAGTTCAAGGACTACCCGAACTACGGCAAGGCGACGGAGGGGTACATCGGCATTCAGGGCGACCACGATGGAGCGCTCGCGCTCCGCAACATCAAAATCAAGGTGCTTCCATGAGAGGAATCCGGACGCGCCTTTCGGTGATGATGTTCCTCCAGTTCTTCATCTGGGGGGCGTGGTACACGATGATCGGTGTGTACATGGCGAAGGTGGGGATGGAGCGACTCACGTTCTGGCCATTCACGGTGAATCCGCTTGCCGCGATCGTCGCGCCATTCTTCGTCGGACTGGTGGCAGATCGGTTCTTCGCCACCGAGCGCGTATTCGGTCTTCTGCATCTCATCGGCGGCGTTGTCCTTCTCGCCGTTCCGAGCACGTCCAATAATCCCGGGTTGTTCATCGGACTCCTGCTCCTGTACAACCTCTGCTACATGCCGACGCTTGGCTTGTCGAGCTCGTTAGGCTTCCATCACATTCCCGACCAGGAGAAGGACTTCCCGAAGATCCGCGTCTGGGGAACGATCGGCTGGATCATCGCGGGGCTGTTCATCGACTACGTGCTCGTGCACTTCGCCAACGGCCTCAAGGCGGAGGAAACGGCGCTACCCATCTACGCAGCGGCGGTCGCGAGCTTCCTGCTCGCCGCGTTCAGCCTGTCTCTTCCGCACACGCCGGCACCGGCGCGCGGACAGCACGTGTCGGCGCGCAGCATCATTGGTCTCGACGCGTTCAAGCAACTCGGCAGCAAGTCGTTCTATGTCTTCATCGCCAGCGCGCTCCTGATCTGCATCCCGCTCGCCGCGTATTACAACTTCACGCAGCTCTACCTCGTGGGCGCGAAGGTGCAGAACATCACCGCGACGCAGTCGCTGGGGCAGATGAGCGAGATGCTCTTCATGCTCGCGATGCCGTTGATGTTCGCGCGCTGGGGCGTGAAGAAGATGCTCATGGCCGGCATGGCCGCGTGGGTGCTTCGGTACGCGCTGTTTGCCGCCGCGGCGCCGAGCGCGATCTACTGGATGATCGCGTTAGGCATCCTGCTCCACGGGATCTGCTACGACTTCTTCTTCGTGACGGGCATGATTTACGTCGACAAAAAGTCCACGCCCGCGATCCGCGGCCAGGCGCAGGGCTTCTTCGTCTTCGTGACATACGGTGTCGGGATGTTGATTGGTGCGTACGTCGCCGGGAACATGGTCTACAACCGCTTCCTCGGAACGGCCCCGGCACTCACGCTGGATCAGTGGCGGAGCTTCTGGATTCTGCCGTCGGCGTTCGCGCTCGTGATCCTGATCTTCTTCGCGCTCGCGTTCCACGATCGAGAAGCGGAAGTGAAGCCGGTTGCTGCTGGTGCGGGAGCTGGTCCCACGGCCCGCGCGGAGGCGGCGACGCCAGCGGGGAGATAAGACGACTCGAATCTGCTCGAGACCTCGTCCCAGACCGTCGGCGGCCCTCTTGAGGCAATCATCCACTGCTTGAACGCGGACACAGCCGGACACAACGGACAAAGCCGGACAAACAAGAGAAGGTTGACGATCTTATGAAAAGTTCGTTCCGCGCTCTTTGGTTTTGTCCGGCTTTGTCCGTCGTGTCCGGCTGTGTCCGTGGTAACAGCTGTTGAGAGCTGCACTGCGAATGGGTTGAGTCGACAGGGATCCTTCCCCTCGCTCGGGATCGCCTCAGAGCGCTCCCCATTTCGTGTACGGGACCGGCTTCGTGAATGGCGGGCCGACCTGAATGACGATGTCGGCGTGCGCGGTGAGCGGGATCGTCGCCGGATTCCCCGAGTACGGCTTGCCGTTGAGCCACACACGCATCGATTGGCTCTTCTTCGTCGACGCACCGGCAGCGTGCGTGCGGTCGAGCGGTTGACCCCACACCGCGAAGAAGTCGCCGAGCGTGAACGAGCGATCCATCGGCGCCTCGATGTGAATGATGCCGTCCGGCGTGTGGGTGTGCAGCCAGTAGATGCAGCGCGACTCGCGCGGGATGCCGATGAACTGCGGGATCGTCATCGCTTTGCCGTGATCGAAAATCGCGAGGTGTTGATGGATGTGAATGCGCTGGCCTTCCTGCGCATCGCACGAGATGCCGTTGATCGTCTGGCCCATCGCCTGTGACGCGGCACGCGACGCGGGAATGAGGAGGGCGCAGGCGAGGACAGTCGTAAGACGAGCAATGTTCATGATTCGCGAATGGGTGAGGGTCGAGATAGCCCGGCGGGACGTTGAACGACCCTAGATTAATGCCCTGCTCATCGGACCGCATCACATCGTCGCCATCATACCACACGTGACAGTTCTCGCACCCGTTGTCGGAGTGCTCGCCGGCGCCGCCGCCGGTGGTCTCCTCATGATCCGCGCATCGCGCCAGTGCCGCAAACCTTCCGACCGCGCCGGTCGCGTCGTGCTGCAGCGCATGAACCTCAGTCACGCCGCGGTGACCGCGTGGGGTCTGAGCCATGTCCAGATCAGGGACGACTTCACGATCCTCGACATCGGATGCGGCGGCGGGCGCACGATCGACCGCCTCGCGTCGATCGCGACGCGCGGGAAGATCTACGGCGTCGACTACTCCGAAGCGAGCGTCGCCTCGGCGCGCGAGACGAACCAGCGATGGATCGCGGAGGGGCGTGTCGACATTCAGCAGGCGAATGTCTCACGGCAGCCATTCCCGGACGCGACGTTCGATCTCGTCACCGCGGTGGAGACGCATTACTACTGGCCCGACTTGCCGCGCGACGTGCGCGAGGTGATGCGCGTGCTCAAGCCCGGCGGGACGTTCCTGATCATCGCCGAGACCTATCGAGGCCGAAAGAACGATTGGTTATACCGTCCCACCATGACGCTCGTCCTGCGCGCATCGTACCTCACGCCCGAACAGCACCGCCAACTGCTCGTCGACGCTGGCTACGTCGATGTCCGGGTGATCGAGGAGGAATCGAGAGGGTGGATTAGCGCGATCGGACTCGTTCCGCCGGCGCTGCCTTGATGCCCGGCTATTCAGGGAGTATCTCTCACCGTCCAGTCGAAACAGCGAGAGACCCGATGCCTAACGATGATCCGATAACCCGCCGCTCCTTCGTCGGCGAAGTCGCCTCGACGACCGCCGCCTTCACCATCGTCCCCTCACACGTCCTCGGGCGTCGCCACGTCGCGCCCTCCGACAAGCTCAACGTCGCCTGCATCGGCGTCGGCGGAATGGGTGCGAGCGACGTGCGCGGCATGGGCGCGATCGAGACGATCTACGCGCTGTGCGACGTCGACGAGAAGAACGCCGCCGACAGCTTTAATGCCTTTCCCAAGGCGAAGCGCTACAAGGACTACCGCGAGATGCTCGATAAAGAAGCTCGTAACATCGACGCGGTCACGGTCACGATTCCCGACCACTCGCACGCGATGGCGGCGATGGCGGCACTCAAAGCGGGAAAACACGTCTACACGCAGAAGCCGCTCACGCGCACGATCTGGGAAGCGCGGCAGCTTGCCGCCGAGGCGGCGCGCCGTCCCAAGCAGGCCACGCAGATGGGCAATCAGGGACACGCGGGCGAAGGGACACGTCAGATCCGCGAGTGGGTCGAGGCGGGCGCGATCGGCAACGTCCACACCATCGAGCTCTGGACCAACCGCCCGATCTGGCCGCAGGGGATGCTCCGCCCGACCGAGATGCATCACGTCCCGTCGACGCTCGACTGGGAGCTCTGGCTCGGCCCCGCGCCGACGCGTCCGTATCATCCGTCGTACGCACCATTCAACTGGCGCGGCTATTGGGATTTCGGGACCGGCGCGTTAGGCGACATGGCCTGCCACATCATGGACGCGTGCTTCTGGACGCTCCAGCTCCGCTATCCGACGCGCATCACCGCCGAGACGTCGCAGACCTTCCCGGAGACCGCGCCGAAGGCGTCCCGAATCACGTACGAGTTCCCGGCTGCAGCTGGTCGCGGCCCAGTGATCGTAAATTGGCGCGACGGCAACATCGTCCCGCCAAAGCCGCACGATTGGACGTGGGAGCGCCCATGGCCTTTCGACTCGAGCGGCCAACTCTGGATCGGCGACAAGGGGACGATGATCGCGGGCACGTATGGCGAGAACCCACACCTGTCCGACGAGAAAAAGCATAACGAGTTGATGGCCCACCCGCCGGCGGTGAAGTATCCGCGCGTGAAAAGCGTCTACCAGGAGTGGGTTGACGCGATTCGCGGCGGCACGCAACCGGGCTCGAACTTCCCCGGCCACGCGGCGCCTTTGACAGAGATGGTCTTGTTAGGCGACCTCGCGCTGAAGCTCGGGCGAGTCGATGTGAATCCGGCAAATGGATCGTTCGGATCGACCGTTCCAGAGGATCTCATCAAGCCGGAGTACCGGGAGGGGTGGAAACTCTAGTCGGGTGGAGCGTGGAGGGTAGAAGGTGGTAGAGGGTAGAGGTAGCGGCGTTGACCCTCTGCCCTCTACCCTCTACCCTTCCACTCTCCCTTCGCGACCGCGGGCACAAATTGATCAATACCCTTTGGCGGGAATGACAACGTCTTCCCCTGTTCGGCGCTCTGATACGCCGTCATGAGCATCTTCACGACTTCGATGCCGTCGTCGAAAGTCAGCAGTGGATCCGCCGTGCCCTGGAAGACGCGGCAGAAGTGCCGGTCCTCGGCCTCGTAGCCGTACGCGACGGCCTCGCTCGGCACAACGGGCATCAAGCCCATTTCCGCGTTCTGCTTCTCGACGAGATCCTCGCCGGCCTTCCCCTTCACTTCGCGGCTGAAGAAGAGATGGAGTCCCGAGTCGAGCGAGTTCCACTGCATCGAGTACTCGGGGCCAAGGAGCTCGGCCGAGAGGCGCAGGCCGGCCCCGACGAAACTCCAGGACGTCGATGCCTCGCCTAACACAACTGCGCCGTCGGCTGTTTGAAACTCGATGAGAACGCTCGCAAAATCCTCGCTTGGCGATTTTGTATAGTCGACGTCACTGCCCATCTGTTTCTTGAGCTTCGCCGCGTACTCGGGACGTGTCCACTTGAGGCTGGCGATGTGGCCGGTGACGCGTACGGGCTTCACGGTCGAGAGCGACTCGCCGGGTTTCGTGAGGAGGTGCCTAACGACCAACGCCGAATGGCACATCATGTCGTTGAGGACGCCGCCACCTTGCAGGCGGCCTTGCCAGAACCACGGCGTGTGCGGCCCGCTGTGCTCTTCCGCGGCGCGCGCGAGGTAGGGACGCCCCGTCGTCGCCGCACCGCGTGCCCACAGGAGCATGCGTCCACGCTCGACGTGTGGCGCGAAGGCCTGATTCTCGAGGTAGCCGGTCGCGAGGCCGACGCTCTTGACGAGGTCCCGCACCTGCTTCGCTTCGGCGACGTTCCGCGCGAGCGGCTTCTCGCAGGCGATGCCCTTCAGATCACCCTTGCCGCTCTTATATGCGTTGACGATTTCCTCGACGTTCTCGACGCGGGAGTGGTTCGGCCCGGTGAGCCAGATCGCCTCGATCGCAGGATCGGCGACCATGTCGGTGATCGTCTTGTGGGGCTTGCAGTCACCGATGTCGAGCTGTTTCGCGTACGCCGCGGCGGCAGCGGCGTTCTTCCGGTTCGGGCTCCAGACGCCGCGCACGTCGCCGTCGCGGATGCCTGTCCAGCCGAGCATGTGGAACTTCGCGTTGAATCCCGAGCCGATGAAGCCGACACCTAACGGTTGTCTGGAGGGCATGCGCTGGTGATTGGTTGTTGGTGGATGGTGGTTAGTTGCAGTGTTGGCACGCTCGCCAATCACCAATCACCAACCGCCAACTACGAATAACTGACTCCAAGCTTCGCGAGCGCCTCGGGCGGGCACCCGTTCCATGCCGGCAGCGCGACGTTCCCCTTGTACTGGACGTCCTGCCAGCCCATCTGCGTCGAGTAGAAGCCGGACGCCGTGAGATCGCGGAAGTGGCTGAAGAACAGGACGCCGTGATGCATCTCGGGTCGCGCCTTCTTCGGCCAGGCGATGTCGTCGAGCACCTGCCGCCGCTGCGTGTCGGTTGCGGTGACGAAGATCTTCGAGAAGCGATGCTGACATTCGTTGTCGAGCCAGGCGAGGCCGCCCTGGATCGACGTCTTCTGTGTCACCGTGGCATCCTTATCGGCGAGAAGGAAGTCCATGAACTCCGGGACTTTCGCGTCGGTCGCGCTGCCCGAGCGCTCGTCGCGCGGAATGATGTAGTCGACGAGGAGCCTAACGGCGGCCCATTCGTGTGCGGTGAAGAAGGCCGGCGCGGCTGGTGCTCCGGTGGCCTCGAGCTTCTCCATAGCGCGGACGACACGCTCGAGGTGTTTCGGGGCAACTCCTATCGAGGCCGCCAATGGAGTGAGCGCCAGAGCTTTCAATGCATCTCGTCGATTCACATCCGTCATATTCTCTCCTGCCATTCAACAACGTTCGTCCGTGCCAAATGCTTCATTCGGGATGACAGCCTACAAGGCCCCTTCCTTCCTCTGACTCGCGATGTAGTCCGCGGTCCGCCACGAGAGCGCGAGGATCGTCCACGTCGGATTCTTGTCCGCCTGCGACACGAACGGCGACCCATCCGCGACGAAGAGGTTCTTGCACTCGTGCGCCTGACAATTCGCGTTCACGACCGATGTCTTCGGATCGCTTCCCATCCGTGCGCCACCGAGCTCGTGGATGATCTGACCACCCGTCGAGATGTTGTATCCCTGCTCCTTCGTCGGCATCGGTGAGAAGATCTCCCCGCCCATCTCGGTGAGGAGCGCGCGGAAAGTCTCGTGCATGTGCTTCACCTGGTTGAACTCGTGATCGGTCCAACCCCAGTGGAACCGCGCGACGGGTATCCCCCAACGATCCACGACATTCGGGTCGATCTCGAGATACGATTCGTCGTTGGGTATCATCTCGCCGCGTCCGGAGAAGCCGATCGTCGCGCCGTAATACTTGCGATAATCCTGCTTCAGCTGCTTGCCATACCCGCCACCGCCCGGGTACCGCTCGATCCCGCCCATGAACCCGGCACTCGGCTGATACAGACCGCCCCACACTTCGATGTGGTAGCCGCGCGGGAAGTCGAGTTTCGAGTTATCCAACCACCAGGGCATGTAGAGGTGCATCCCGCCGACGCCATCCTCGTTATGCGTGACGTGATCCGCCATCGCCGGGATGAACCCGGCGAGGTCGGTGCCCGTCGTATCGGTGAGATACTTGCCAACCGTACCGCTGCCGTTGGCGAGACCCTGCGGGAAGAACGACGACTTCGAGTTCAGGAGAAGGCGCGACGTCTCGCACGCGCTCGCCGAGAGGACGACGATCCGCGCCTCGACGTGCTTGTCCTCACCCGTGCGCTTGTCGATATACGAGACGCCCGTCGCCAGGCCGTCCTTCCCGACCGTCACTTCGCGCACCATCGAGCTCGTCAGCAGCGTTAGGCGCTTCGTCGCCAAGGCCGGGGCGATGAGGACATCAGGGCTCGAGAAGTTCGCCTTCACGCCGCAGCCGCGGTTGCACTGGCCGCAATAGTGACACTTGAGGCGCCCGTTCAATGGTTGGGTGATGATCGAAAGGCGCGCCGGGATACAGGTCACGTTCAACTTGTCCGAGGCCTTCTTGACGAGCAGTTCGTAACAGCGCGGCTTCGGTGGCGGCTGGAAGATGCCGTTCGGTTCGTTAGGCAAATTCTCGTGACTGCCGAAGAGCCCGATCAGCCGGTCGACGCGGTCGTAGTACGGCGCGACGTCGTCGTAACCGATCGGCCAGTCTTCCCCGAGTCCATCGCGTGTCTTCCCCTGGAAATCCCTCGGGCCAAAGCGGAGCGAGATGCGTCCCCAGTGATTCGTGCGTCCGCCAAGCATGCGGGCGCGCCACCACATGAACTTGGATCCGGGAGCGACCGTGTAGGGCTCGCCTTCGATCTCCCAACCCCCGTCGCAGGCATCGAACTCGCCGAAGGGACGCGTCTTGGTCGACGCCCCACGCCTTGGCGACGCGTACGACGGCATGAGCATCTTCGAATCGCGCGAGGCGAACCACGACGGTCCGGCCTCGAGCAACACGACGTTCGCGCCCGCTTTCGTGAGCGCGTACGCAGCCATCCCGCCGCCCGCGCCAGAACCGACTATACAGACGTCATACACGAGCGAGATCTCCTTGAGGTTGTTGGTGCTTGGTCGCTGGTCATTGGTGTCCGGTGTAACACCGAGCACCAACCACCAGCCACCAGCTACCGGCCACCTTTAGTAATTCATCTTCGCCAAATACTCATAGCTCGTCGTGATCGACGCGAACGGATCCGCCGGCTGATCGTGCTCGACGAACGCGTGCTTGATGTGCGAGCCGTGCGCGGCGTCGTAGGCGAAGATCTTCGGGAAGTCGATCGACCCCTGGCCGACTGCCGTCATCGTGTGTTCCGGATCAGCCTTCGCGTCCTTGACGTGCACCATCGATACGCGTCCCGGATACTTCTTCATGTACGCGAGCGGATCGGCGCCGCCGTGGACCATCCAGTAGAGGTCCATCTCGAAAGTCACGAGCGCGGGATCCGTGCTCTCGAAGAGCACGTCGAGCGGCAACGCGCCTTCGCCCGTGGACGCGAGCTCGTAGTCGTGGTTGTGATAGGCGAACTGAAGACCCGCCTTCTTCGCGACCGCGCCCGCCTTGTTGAAATCGTCGGCGACGTGCTTGTAGGCGTCCGGCCCTTTCCGCTTCTCTTCCGGCGTCCACGCGATGGTCACGTATTGATGGCCGGCGATCTTCGCCTCGTCGACGGTCTTCTCCCACGCCGCGTGGTCCGCGGGATACGGGACGTGCGACGACGGCGCCGTGAGCTTGTACTTCGCCACCATCTCGCGGATCTCGTTAGGCGAGTGGTTGAAGTAGCCGGCGAACTCCACTTCCTTGTAACCGATCTGTGCCACGCGTTCGAGCGTTCCCGGCACGTCCTTCGCCATCGCGTCGCGGACGGTGTAGAGTTGCAGGCCGACTTTCTTCAACTTCCGGCTACCGAGCTGGAGTGAAAGCTCCTCGACTCGCCCCGGCTGCGGTCGCGCGGCCAGAGTCAATGCGGCGGCACCAAGTGTCGCGAGAAATGTGCGTCGATCCGTGGAATCGGACATCGCAAGCGCTCCCGTGGAGGGTACAAGGTCGCGAAAGTATGAACTTGTGAGGCGGGGATGGGAAGGTGTAGCCCTCATCCCAAAAGCGGCGAGGATCAGCAGTTCCGCATCCCAGACCGTCGTTGGCCCCTGACGCAGCGAGAATCAACGGCTGTTTAACACGGACAAGGCCGGACACGCGCGGACAAAGCCGGACACTGCAAAAAAACGCGAGCGACTCCTTCAAGAGATCGTTAAACGCCCTCTTGATTTGTCCGGCTTTGTCGCAGTTGTCCGGCTTTGTCCGTTCACAGTCTGTTGATAGCTGCGCCGCCGGTGACCGGCCATGGACCACGACGCAGAACAGCCAGATCAGCTAATGCGGCGTGATCGCCTCCGCCTCCCGCCTCGGGATCGCCACCGCCGTCACTGTCGGCGCCGCGACCGCCACCGTTGGCGCGCTCAGTGCGCCAGTTGCTCCACGCTCGACGAGCATCTTTGCGGCGAAGCGCTGTGCCTCCGAGAGACGCTCGATCTCGAGCGCGATCGCGTCGATTGCTCGTGAGAGCTCATCGTAGCGGACCTCGGTCACGAGCGACGGAATCTCGATTCGATCGCGGAACGCTCGCCGCACGGCTCGCTTGGCCCCGAAATGCGCGCCGAGCCACGCACTGACGCTACCGACGAAGAGCGCGACGCCGCCCGCGTAGACGAGGAGCATCGCTTCGCGATCGCGAAGCGCGCCATGAAATATCGAGTGAGAGATCCACGACCACATTGGACGGTCCTCGACTGCGTGTGCCCTCGGAGTTGCGCCGGCGTCGGTGCGCTTCCCTACGCGGCCCACTCAGGATCTGGATTCAATTACCGCGGCGCAATTGACCGTTGGAGCAACGGCCACGGATCGATCGCTTCGCCCGTCCACCACAGCTTCACGTCCTTGGGATGCGCGATCGCGAAGTGCAGGTGCGGCGTGTTCGCGGGGGCATCCCCCGTCGTCCCCACATAGCCGATCACTTCACCCTGCCGCAAGGGGAGTCCGTCGCGCATGCCGTCCGCATAGTGGTCGAGGTGCGCATACATCAGGACGAATCGGTCGCTCGCGTCGGCGGCGTAAACCATGAGGCCGCCATCGACGCTATTGTGCAGCTTCAGAATTCGGCCATCCGACGCCGAAACGACTGGCGTCCTCCCCGGCGCGAGAATGTCGAGCGCCTCGTGCTTCCGCGATCCTCCACCGCGGCGTTCGTTGAAGGTGTCACGGAGCTCGGACGGTTGCACGCCGGGCACGGGGATGATCAGCTCCGCGCTCAAGGTCGCGAGATCCGACGAGGACGGCGGCAGCGCAACCGAGTCCGCAATCTCGCCAGGCGAGAGCGTCGTGCGCGGCGTCACGGAGACGGACTCCGGCGCTGGACGCGTCGCACTCAACACGATCGTCGTGTCGGTCGGGGTCGTGTCACGCGCGCTGTCCGAGGCGTGCTCGATCACGACCTTGCAGCCTAACGACAGGAGCCAAGGGAAGGCAGTGAGCAAACGCCAACGCATTGTCGGAATCCCGGCAGCTGTTCAGCATGCGACACAGCGGGAATGACTATTCCCCGCCGACTGGCCGAGATCTCGACTATGCCAGAATCGCGCCGAACTCAGCTCTCCAGACCCGTCGTGTGCTCGCGACTCTCGGTGGCGCGACCCATCGGAGAGTCCGCCGCTTCCACCGCGCCGGAGGGATGGTGACGTCGCGTTGCCCGCATTCCCATCGCGAGCATAATCAGCCCCACGACGAGCATGACGATCCCCCACCAGAGATTGATGTTGATGTCGAGGGATGTCTCGTACATCGCGTTGCCGTTCGTCGCGATGCCGTAGCCGCCGATGACGATGCCGAGCGCGGTGAAAAGCCCGCCAATGGGAAGTCGAAGATCGAGAGACGCAGCGCCGGACATGGGTTCTCAGGTTGTTGTCATCCTGAGGAGCGAAGCGACGAAGGATCTACTGTTCTTGCCTAGATGGTTGCTTCCAAGAAGGGACGCTAGATCCTTCGCTTCGCTCAGGATGACATGGTCAAAAGAATACAAAGTTCAGTAACAACGTCATCACCAACACGATCCCGCCGAGTGTCATCGGCCGCTGCCAGAAGTGGCGCTCATTGTCGCGTGGACGTGGCGTGAGTGCATAGACGAGACCATGAAGCTCCTTGTCCGGGCGCGGTTGCGTCGCGAGACTGACGACGATCGTCACCACAGTGCACGTCAGCCAAGCGGTGATCGCGGTCCAGAACGTCTGCGACATCTCACTCGGATACATGTGAATGACGCCGAGGTAACCGCCCTTGATGCCTGGCACCGCGCCCGCCGGCAACGTGAGCCCATGATGGACTGCGGCGCCTAACGTGCCGCAGAGCAGTCCAGTGAACGCGCCGTGTCCCGTGCTGCGACGCCAGAACATGCCGAGGAAAAAGGTGGCGAACAGGGGCGCATTCACAAAGGCAAAGACAAGCTGCAACAGATCCATGATGTTATTGAAGGCGCTCGCGACGTATGCGGCCGCGATCGCGAGCACGATGCCCGCGACCGTCGCCGCGCGGCCCATCCAGAGATAGTGCGAGTCGGACGCGCCTTTCCGGATATGCGCCTGGTAGATGTCGTACGTCCACACCGTATTGAATGCGGTGACGTTCCCCGCCATGCCCGACATGAAGGATGCGAGCAGCGCCGTTAGGCCAAGGCCGAGCATCCCTGTCGGGAAGAGACGCATCAGCAGCATTGGCGTCGCGAGATCATAGTCGAGCACCGGATGTCCGGCGCCATCGAGGAGCGGCGCACCGGCCGCGGTCAGCTTCGCGGGAATCAAACCCTGACCGATGCCGTGCGTACCGCTCAGCACCAGCGCGATCATTCCCGGGAGAATGACAAGAAATGGGAAGAACATCTTCGGGAACGCGGCGATGAGCGGCGTTCGCCGTGCCGCCGTCATCGACTCGGCGGCCATCGCGCGCTGCACGACGAGGAAGTCCGTACACCAGTAGCCGAACGACAGCACGAATCCGAGTCCCATGACGAGCCCGAACCATTCGACGCCGATGGGATTCTGCGACGCGCTCCCCATCGTGCGCCAGGCGTGCGTGTACGCGTCAGGGGCGAACCCGCGCGACGTAGACAGCGCGGCGAGTTGTGTCGAGAGGCCGTGCCACCCGCCGACGGCCGTCAACCCGAGATACACCAGCGGCAGGAAACCGAATACGATGAGGAAAAACTGAAGCACTTCGTTATAAATGGCGCTCGTAAGGCCGCCCAACAGGATGTAGACGAGGACGATGATCGCGGCAACGATGATACTCGCGTCGAAGCTCCAACCGAGGAGCAGGTTCAGCAACTTGCCAAGCGCGTACATCGAGATGCCGGACGAGAAGACCGTCATGACCGCGAACGACACCGCATTCAATGTTCGCGTCTTCTCATCGAAGCGCATCTTCAGGTATTCGGGGACGGAGCGCGCGCGCGATCCATAGTAAAACGGCATCATGAACAGGCCGACGAACACCATCGCCGGGATTGCGCCGATCCAGTAGAAATGGCTCGTCGCAATGCCATACTTCGCGCCGGACGCCCCCATCCCCAGGACCTCCTGCGCGCCCAGATTCGCGGAAATAAATGCGAGCCCCGTGACCCACGGCGGCAGCGACCGGCCGGAGAGAAAGAAGTCCGTGCTCGTGCGCATCAGACGCCGCAGCAGCCAGCCGACCGCGAGGACAGCGGCGAAGTACACCGCCATCACGACGTAGTCGATCGGGGCGAGGTGGGCCTGGCGTACGATGTCCATGTCACCTCGGCATTGTGAGGGTTAGACCTCGGGACTGGTGCGACGGATTCGCTCGCTCCGGTACCAGTGCACAACGCGTTGCTCGACCTCGCTCGCGCGCTCCTGGCAGTCGAGCAGCTGCAGCGATCCAAAGAGCACGCCGTCGACGCGCACGCTCCAGAATGCCTCCCAGTGCAGCTCGTCGCGCTCGAAGCCGATCAACTCGGCAACGCGAAAACAGAGCGTGCACTCGAAGACGCGCGTATCGCGGAAAAAGACGAGCGTTTCGCCGACGGTCACGGTGCGTGTTGGTGGGAGCTTCCTGCGTCGAAGCTACCGGGACTTCGAGGACTTCGAGATTGGCCTAACGACGAAGAGTCTTACTGGAACTCGACCTGCGTCTCGCGGGCCGCTTCGAGCTCGCGCAGGAACGGATATCGCGCGCGCACCAACTTAACCCGCGCCGGATCGATGTCGACCACCCTCGGCGCGTTGACGCCGCCGCCGATGCCGACCGGCTCACCCCACGGATCGTACGCCACCGATCCGCCGTCGTATTCGACGCCGTCACCGATCCCCGTGCGATTGACCGCAACCACGTAGCACTGATTCTCGATCGCCCGTGCGCGCGTCAGCACGTCCCAGTGTGCGCGGCGACGGTCCGGCCAATTGGCGACGAGGAGCACCGCGTCCACATCCGGTGCCACCGCGCGGAACAGTTCGGGGAAACGAAGATCGAAGCAGATGAAAAGCCCGACGCGTGCCCCTTCGATCGTCACCACAACGGGTCCATCGCCTGGTGCGTAGACCTCGTGTTCGCCCGCGTACGCGAAGAGCCGCTGCTTGCGATAGATCGCAGCGATGCTTCCCGCGGGATCGAAGAGCACCGCGGCGTTCACCAAACGCGCGGGCGTTGTTTCACGCACTGCGAGTCCCGCGAGCACCCATACACGGTGCTCCCGCGCGGCAGCCGCGAGCGCGCCGCTCGCGCCTTTCTCCGGCGTAAGTGCCTCCGCCCACCGGGTGCCTTCCATCGTGAAGCCCGTCGAACACATCTCGGGTAGTACGACGACTCGCGCGCGCAACCGCGCTGCGCCCGCGATCACGTCACGTGCGCGTCGTAATGATGTGTCGGGATCGTGCCAACCGGTGTCGTACTCGCCGAGCGCAACGCGCAGTGGCGGCGCGGCGGATGTACCGGATTCGGGGGAAGTGAACTCCGGCACTGCGACTCCTCGAGGAGGGTGCGTCGTGCGACGAATGCTGCGGCGAAAAAACTGGGGCGGGAGGACTCGAACCTCCAACTTCCCGGTTAACAGCCGGGCGGTCTGCCAGTTGACCTACACCCCAAAAGGATAGACGCCGAGGAAACCCAAACAAAACACGATAGATTAGGCGTGTCAATGAACATCGTCACCGCAACACCGAGTGATCTGCCCGACATCGTGTCGCTGCTCAAGGCGGCGGCGCTCCCGGTCGCCGGAGTCGAGAACCACATCGAGACGTTTCTGGTTGCGCGCGATTCCGAGCGACTCTTGGGATGTGCAGCGGTGGAAGTGTACGGCC